>DATKNH010000159.1 GCA_035541455.1 Syntrophorhabdales bacterium | reverse complement strand
GCTTCCACACGCACACGCCGGTCGGATTCAGGCCGAAAGCGGCGAATCCGAAGTCGGCATCAGGATTAAAGATCACGGCCCAGTCGTCGAATTCCTCGCGGAGCGCGACGTGAGGATTGGCGATGGGGTTATCAGCTGAGTGCAAGTGCAGTATTCTCCCTGGACTTGGGAATGCAATCGACGTGCCAACGAGCAACAAAGACCTCTGTGTGGCCGTACTAACACAAGGGATGCAGGAAATTGAATGGATGCGGGTTAGAACAGTCTATCTGGAAGAGGCTTACTCTTGCGTTTCTTCTTCGGCTTCTTGGCTGCATGCTGCGGAGCTTTATCCAAAGGGCCCTTGGCCGCGTCGATGTACCTGTCAAGGTCCTTCTTCTCAAACAGAGTGTGTTTCCCTATCTTGACCGGGATAAGTTCGTGTCTTTCGAGCATCCTGTAAAGGGTAGGGGGAGAGATTCTCAGGTACTTGCATGTCTCTTTGACGGTAAGCAACCTGCTTTCTTCATCCATGATATCAAATCATACACTCTCATGCTGTAAAATGCAACACCAATTTGCGTCAGAGTACAAGATTTCAAAAGGTGTATCTTTGGCGGAGTTTCGTGGACGGTGTGAGCCGAGAACAAAGGCAAGAATCATTAAGTACGGTGCTGAACTATTGATGCGAAGTTAGCGTTAATAAAAGTGTATAAACGCCACCCAGTGGCAGAATAGTTTTTAAGGAATGCTCATAATATGATATTGTAAGATATTTAAAGATACATTATAAAATCATATGACATATTGAGAAATGCCTAAAAGTCAACGGAGGTCCTTCAACCGGAGAACCAGAGAACTGGCGAGTACGGTGCAAAGGCCAAGGAGGAAGATGCCCAGGCGGAAACTTACCAGATCGCCGGTGAGGCCGATCAAGTGCGGTATAATCCCGGTCCCGACCATCCCCACCGTGACCACTACGCCTGTCGCCTGTCCGCGGGTCTCCCGGCCGAACATGCGGGAAATGGCCACCAGGGCGAGAGGAGGGAATGCACCCGAAATCGTGGCCTGCACGAAAAGAAGGGATTTGATCCAGCCGATATCCTTTGTAGCGAGAAGCATTGTCATGAGTCCAGTGGCAAGCATGATGAGAAAAAGTCCCTTCTTCAAGCTGATCCGGTCAACAAAGAACCCTGCTGCTATTGCGATCAGTACCATGCCTGAGCGGGAGAGACCAAAGATGGAATTGGCGTACTGGACCGTCATTCCGAGTTCTCTCACGAGATACAGCGGAAGAACGAAATAGAGACCAAGCACGCATCCAGAGCAGAAGATCCAGAGAATGCCCATTATCCAGATGGATCGGTTCTTCAGGAGACCGCGGTTCACCGAGCCTATCTTGCCCGAATGCGTTTCTGTCGCTACGACCCGAAAGATCATGGCACAGAGAAGCAAGATGCCGCCGACAACGATAAAAATAAGGCGCCATGAAAGGAATGAGAGGAGAAAGAGCGCAATCAACGGCGCGCCGAAGATGCTGAGCGAACTGGCTGATTCGTGGAACGCAATGGCTTTTCCCCAGTCTTTCTCCGAATAGTATTCTGTGATCATCGGGATGATGGTGGGGAGATAGACGCCCAGCGCAAAAGCAAGCACAAAGACAACAGGATAGAAGATGCTGAACCTGTGTATTGCAGGAATCACAAAGAAGACCAAGCCTGCGGTGGTCAGCGACCCCAGCACGGCCCGTTTCGAACCTAGAAAGCCTGCCACCCGGCTTGCAGAAAAGAGGGCGAAACCGTAACCAATGGAGATGAATGTGAAGATACTTGCTGCCCGCGCGTGCGTGGTACCGAATTCCTGTTCAATTAATGGAAGGAGAGGGGAGAACAGGGTCCTGCCATTAAAGTTCATGAACCAGATGAACCAGATGAAGAGAAGAAAGAGGAACCCTTTGCCGCGCAGCGAAGGGAATCGTGGGTACACGCCCTAATCCCTGGCCAGGGCAAAATGCAGTCGGTTTGTCTCCACGTCGGCCATTGTGATACGAACGCTCACGTGGTCGCCGATCCGGTAGATTTTTCGTGTCCTCCTGCCGACGAGCCTGAACTTGTCCTCCTGGAAAGCGTAATAGTCGTCATAGAGGCTTGAGAGCAGAACGATACCCTCGACGAACACATCGAAGAGTTCCACAAAGAAGCCGTAGGACGTGATGTGGGAAATGACCCCTTCGTATTCTTCCCCGACCCTTTCTTTCATGAAGAGCACCCGCACTCTGTCTTCCAGTTCCCGCTCTGCTTCCATGGCGACTCTTTCCCGGTCCGACAGATGGGTAGCCATTTTGTCCAGCTCCTGTTCCGGATAAGGGGGTGGGCTCCCCTCAATAATGCTTTTCAAGACGCGGTGGCAGACGAGATCAGGGTAGCGCCGGATCGGGGAGGTAAAGTGTGTATACGAATCGAGTGCGAGCCCGAAGTGCCCCTTGTTGGCTGCCGAATATTTGGCCTGTTTCATAGAGCGCAGAAGAATTCGGTTGATCAGGAACTCATAATCCTTATTCTCCACCTGCTGAAGGATCGACTGAAGAGGCAAACGGCCCCTTGAATCCTTTCTGTAATGTACGGAGAGGGTACGGAGGAGTTTTTCGAAATCGTGCAGTTTTTCCCTCTCCGGAGGCTCGTGAATCCTGTAAAGAGAGGGAGCCTTGCGCCCTTGGATAAAGGCCGCGACGGCCTGGTTTGCTGCTATCATGAACTCCTCGATAATGGTCTGCGAAAAAAGCCGTTCAGACCTCATGATGTCTGTGACGCTTCCCTCCATGTCCAGGACCACTTCAGGCTCCGGCAGGTCGAAATCGAGGCCGCCTTTTCCTTCTCTTTTCTGTTTCAGCATTGTAGCCAGCTCGGCCATGCGATCGAGCTCAGGAAGAAGCTCTTTTAATTCACCTCTGGATCTCGCATCTTTTTTGACGAGGGCATCTTCTACCTTTCTGTACGTGAGACGACGGGCGCTCCGGATAATCGATTTATGAAAAGAGGTTTCGAGGAGATTGCCGGAACTGTCGTAGTGCAGGCGAGCTGTGAGAGTAAGTCGCTCCTCGCGAGGATTGAGACTACAGATGCCGTTGGACAGCTCCTTGGGAAGCATGGGTATAACGCTCCCCGGGAAATAGACGCTCGTTCCGCGCGCATAGGCTTCGTCGTCCATGCTGGATAGCTGGCGCACATAATGCGCGACATCGGCAATGGAAACGTAGAGAATGAACCTGTTCCTCTCCTTGTCTACAAGGACAGCATCGTCGAAATCTTTTGCCAGTTCCCCGTCGATTGTCACGTGTGTGGTTGAACGGAGATCGAGACGACCCTCTGCGGGGACTCCTGCAATAACCTTCGCTTCGGCATCCGTCCGCTTCGTGAATCGCCCCGGCAGATTATGTTTATACGTAATGAACTGTGATATTGCTTTTACGTTGTCGAGCGCGGGAAATAATTTTACAAGCCTGCATTCAGATTCTCCGTTTTCCTCCGGAAAGCGCGTGATGCGGGCCGCCGCGAGGGCTCCATCCTTGATCTGTCCTCTTGTCAGAGGGCTTCTTACCAGGAAATGGTGTGACAGTCTTTCATCTTCCGGTACCAGAAACGTGAGCTCCTTGTGTACCCGCAAAAAGCCCGTCACGTTTCTCGATTTCCGCTCTGCTACTTTTACAATGCGCCCTTCTCTGCGCTCGCGCCCGGTATGTTCCACCCTGACCACCACCTTGTCGCCGTGCATCGCATTCCTGATGTAACGGGCAGGTACGAACACATCTTTATGTCCAGCCTTTTCGGGCACTACGAATCCATTCCCGCTTCTCGTGCACCAGAGGATTCCGATCTCCAGGTTCATTTCATCAGGGATGCCGAACCGGTTCTCTCTGATGCGAACGAGCTTTCCTGCACGCACCAGCTCCTGTAGTGATTTCCTGATCTGCTTTTTTTGCGATCTATGCCAATTTAGAACGCGTCTGAGGTCTTCGACAGAAAGAGGCCTCTTCTCCTTCTTGAAAACCTGGAGAATATCGTCTTGAGAAACGCTTTCGTCTCGCTGCTTTTTCACGGGGGAGTACGCTGGTCCGGTGCGAATCCTGACAATAGGATATGGGCCGGACCAGCGTCTGTCAAGAAAATAGTTGGCAGAAGAAATATCGCGAGCAGGGGCTCGCTATCAATAATTTGCACGTTGCCGGTCTTGACGGCGAAGACAGGATTCTGCTAGTCAAGCACGGCAAGGAACTCTATTTCAATCAGCCAATCGGGCCTGAGCAGGCTGTGCACTACCACACCCGTTGCTGCCGAGTAATTGCCTTTGAAATATTCGCGACGGATATCGGCTGTCTTTACATAGTCAGGCACGGCTTGAGGCGTGATATAATCGGTCGTCTTGATGACATCGTCAAAGCTGCCGCCGGCTTTCTCCAGTACTCCCTTGACCGTCTCGTAGATGTAGCGCATCTGTCCCACGAGATCACCCTTATACAGCGTCCTGTGGTTTTCGTCAGTTGCTACTGTGCCTGAGATGGCAAGGATCTTGCCTTTCTTAACTGCGTCGCTCCAGGTGAAATTCTTACGCTTATACATTTCGTCAAACACATTGTAATTCTCTCTGGCCATAGCCGCCTCCTTTAAGGATAGGAAAATAATAAAACAGGTAAAGGTAAAGGCTAATTGAAGGCTAAGAAAAGAGACTGCTCTGTTTTGATTCCCCGCATTTACTTTTCTTAACCTTAACCTTTCTTCTCGGTTTTTCCTCAACCTGTAGTTGCTGCTACCTGTTCTTATTCGGAAAGAGCCCGCACTGGAGACACCGGTCAGCCTCAAAGAGTGCTGCCCCTTCGCTGAAGCCGACCGCCACTTCGCTGAAACCTTTGATTCGTTCCTCAGCCTGCGCCTCAGGCATCACCTGTCTCTCACGCTTCTTGAAACGCGCGACTTCCACATCGGCCATCCCGATAACGCTTGGAGCTAGCTGCTCTTCCTCGTGTTTTTCATTACGCAGGAATCTGTCGATGGCTATCGCTGCTCTTCTCCCTGCTGCGATTGCTTCGATCACAGTCCTTGGCCCGGTTACCACGTCACCACCCGCAAAGACACCCGCCTTCTCTGTTTCGCAGGAGTGGGGCTGTGCTTTCAGGAAAGTACCGCTCTTTTTGAGGGTGCCTCCGAGAAAGCCCAGATCGGGCTCTTCTCCTATGGCCGATATGACTGTGTCTGCAGTAACGGTGAATGCAGATCCCGCAACAGGCTCCGGTTTTCTCCGGCCGCTTTTGTCAGGCGCTCCGAGCTTGGTCTTGAGACATTCCATACCCGTCACGTGGCCGTTTGTGTCTATCAGCTTGGAAGGCATCGCGAGGTACTCGATCTTTATTCCTTCCTTCTCGGCCGCCTCCACTTCTTCTTCATAGGCCGGCATCTCCTCCTTGGATCTCCGGTAAACGACCGTTACATCTGAGCCGAGCCGCTTTGCTGCCCGTGCCGCATCAATGGCTACGTTGCCTCCGCCCACCACTGCGACCTTCTTGCCGACGTTTACACTTTTGCCGAGATTAATATCCTTGAGAAACGCGGTGCCGCTGAGAAGTCCATTTGCAGCCTCGCCCGGTATTCCGAGCGGAAGACTCTTATGGGCTCCGGTGGCCACAAAGACCGCTTGGTACTCTTTCTGAATGCTCTCGAGACTCAGGCCGTTTGCTTCCACAGGGCTATTGGTGCGTACTTCCACGCCTGAATGTCTGATGTGGTCGATCTCGCGTCGTACTATATCGCGCGGAAGGCGATACTCGGGGATACCGACTGTCAGCATGCCGCCTGCTATAGGAAGCGCTTCGAAGACTGTAACGCCGTACCCCATCTGTGCGAGGTTGAAAGCAGCGGTAAGGCCTGCCGGTCCCGCGCCGATCACTGCTACACGCTCATTGTGTATCCTTGGTGCGGGCGAGACCGTTCTTGTCCCCCGCGCGTAGACAGCATCCGCGATGAATCGCTTCAATCCATTTATGGCGATCGATTGATCCAGCTCCTTGCGGTTGCACTTTGTCTCGCAGGGGTGGGGACAGACCCGCCCTATGGTGGCGGGAAAAGGGATCTTCTCTTCTATCACTTCCAGGGCTTTTTCGTAGTGGCCGTGCGCTGCCAGGTCAACGTAACTCCTTATATCGAGCCCGGCAGGGCAGGCTGCCTTACAGGGCGGGACCAGGTACCAAGGCGAGGGGGCATTCAGTTCGCCCTTGGGCCACTCGATGCACGTCACCGTTTCATATCGTTCGTCGGATTCACTGCAGTAGCCGCAGGCAGCGCACTTCACGATCTCGTCGGGCTTGCCTGCCTTGGCTTTTACGGGCCAGTCCGGATCCGCAAAGAGCGTCCTGGCCATGCCGATGATATCTGCTTTTCCTGAAGACAGCACTTCCTCAGCGAGGTCAGGCATGCGTATCTTGCCTGCAGCAACCACGGGGGTGCTGTAGCCTGCCTCTCTGACAGCCTGGCGCACGCCTTCCGCGAGATAAACCTGGACCCCGTCCTGGTTCCACCAGCGCGGGCTCATGCGGTAGCCCGAGTAGCCCGTACCGGCGAAAGGAGGCATGTTCGGTAGCGGCGTGTCGGCATCCTCGAAGCGCTCGCCTGCCGATACGCTGATGTAGTCGAGCCCGAGGGACGCAAGCCTCCGGCCTACGCGCGCGCTCTGAAGCAGCGTGTTCCCCTCTTTGGTAAATTCCTCGCCCAAAATTCGGGCGCCGATTGCGTAATCGTTTCCTGCGGCCTTGCGCGTTGCGAGTACGACTTCGGTGGGCAGCTTGACTCTTCCCTCAAAATCGCCGCCGTACTCGTCGGTCCGTTTGTTAACGAGCGAGAGAAACGAGGCGAGCGTGGTGAAGTGGGCCATGTGCAGTTCCACAAAGTCGAAACCCGCAGCCCTCGCCCGCACAGCACCGCTGGCGAATTGCTCCGGTATTACCGCTATTTCCTCCGGTTTAAGGTCCTCAACTTTCTGCCGCCAACCCGTCCGGGCCACCTTTAAGAAGTGAATGAGCTGAAGCCCTATTTTTACATCCCGGTTTACGCTGCGTATACCTGCAACAAAATCCTTCAACTCATCGATGAACTGATCGTCGCTCACGCGGAGGTTGAATGAACTGCGGGACGGAAGAACCACCGCGGCTTCCACCACTATTGAGCCGACACCGCCCATGGCAAGTCTCTGGTATCTGTCCTTGATGTTCTGTGTGACATGGCCGTCTTCTGCGGCGAGTCTCGTGACAGCAGCGGTGGACATGATGCGGTTGGGCAGGGTCATGCCTCTTATTTCCAATGGCGAAAACAATTTTGGATACTTCATGATTGACCTCTCGCTTTGTTCCTTATTTTTTTACACGCCTCGACTATTGTTGAGGGTGGTGGTTACGCCTCTCCTTCAACTTTCTTCTGAATATCTGCGCGCAAAGCCTTCTTATCAACCTTACCGACCTTCGTGAGAGGAAGCTCTTCGACCAGTTCCAACCTTTCCGGCAGTTGGAGTACGGATGCGCCTCGTCCTTTAAGGAACAATACGATCTCCTGAAGAGTGGGTTTTTTTCCTACAGACGGTATAATATAGGCGCAAATCCTTTCGCCCAGGATTTTATCGGGCATGCCCACCACCGCGACATCCCGCACATCAGGGTGCACACTGATCAGCCCCTCAATTTCCACTGCGCTGATGTTTTCGCCGCCCCTGATGATGATGTCCTTGATCCTGCCTGTTATCCATATGTTACCGTACTCATCCTTCCGGGCCTGGTCGCCTGTCTTGAAGAATCCGTCAGTGGTGAAGATATTGGCATTTTCTTCCGGTGATTTGAAATAGCCGGTGAATATACCGGGACCCTTGGACACGAGTTCTCCGTCAGTGCCCTGCGCCACTTCGTTGCCGTTGGTATCGACTATTTTCAGGTTATCATAGGGACAGACCGGGGTGCCGACGCTGCCACAGATCAGTTCGATGCTGTCTCCCAGCTTGGTGCCGGCGCAGGTGCCCTCGACAGAACCGAATCCGTTGATGAACTGGCAGCCGATTTTTTCATAAACAGTTTTTACGAGTTCCGGCGTGCTGGGCGCGCCACCAACAGATATCTTCTTGAGTGAACTCAGGTCATATTTTTGAAGATCCTCCATTTGCACGACCCTCGCGATGAGGGCGGGGACTGTCGGGATGGCGGTCACCTTCTCCCGCTGCACTGTCTCGCAGATGGCCTCCGGCGCCACAGAGTCAAGCAGAACGAGCTTTGCGTACCTGAAAACAGCACCGCCAATGCCCCAGTGCAGGCCCATGCCATGTGCCACGGGAGTGACCACCATGAGCACATCGTCACTGGTGAGTTCCCATCGGTACGCATGATACTCAACATTATTGATGTAGTTGTTGTGAGTGCGTGGGCTCGCCTTGGGTAATCCCGTTGTCCCGCCTGTAGGCATAATCTGGGCGACTTGATCGGGGTCGGGCCTGCGCTGTTCAAGCGCAAGCAGGTTCTCTTCAGTCGGCTCTCCGTCCGCGATAAGTTTTTCCAGTTTGTGGTACCTGGTATTGTCGGCCCTGACCTGAATGATGTGCTTGATTTTCGGACTTTCCTTAAGGACATCATCGATGATCGGCTGGTATTCGATTTTGCCGTACTGTGCCGGAAGGATCCAGGCCACCGGTTCGGTAAGTTTATAAAGGTGACGGATTTCGATCTGGTTGTGTCTTGGAACCAAAAGAACCGGAACGGCACCGATCTTTTGCAGGGCAAAAAAGCAGTATATGTATTCATGCCAGTTGGGGATCTGAATGAAAACCCTGTCCCCCGGCATGATGCCCAGCTTCATAAAGCCGATGGCAAGTCTGTCTACTGTTGCACGCAGTTCGCCATAGGTCCATCTTCCTGTATCGTCGACCAAGCCGATTTTGTCGGGATAAAGATCTGTGGCTCTGTCGAAGACATCTCCCCAGGTCATGCCCAGCCACCAGCGCATTCTGTTATATTTCTCTGCGTCCTTCCTGTTGTACGGTGTGAAGCCTCCCAACGGCATGCCTAATCCTCCTGGTGCCCCTCCTATGTTCTGGCCATGTCGGGCGCCATCTACTTCTTTTTCTTCGCTCCCTTTGCCTCTTTTTCCTTGAGCAGCTTAAGTATGGTTTCGGGTTTAAAGGGCACGTCGTATGCCCTGACACCCACGGCGTCATAAATCGCGTTGGAGATTGCTCCATGCAGGCCGCAGCCGAAACCCAGCGAACCCTCTTTTGCACCGTACGGACCCTGGGGATCAGGGATGTTAAGGAAATAGGTTTCGATACGAGGCGTCTCGTTCGCGGTCGGCACTTTGTAGGTGCGGAAGTCGCTGGTCAGCTTCCGGCCGGTCTTCATGTCCCATACATTCGCCTCGTAGAGACCCTGTCCCAGCATGAAGTTGAGCTGCCCGTGCATGTTGCCGATCACCAGCATCGGGTTAAGCACTGTGCCGCAATCGTTGACTGCCCAGATGTCCGTTACTTTCACAACGCCTGTGTCTGTATCGACTTCGACCTGTACAGCCGTAGTACCGAAGGAGTAGGCGGTGACTTTCATGCCGTACGTTTTCTCATTGTATGGTTCTTTTACATCGACGGAGAAATCTGAATAATCGATGCGGGCCCGGTAATCGCCGAAGCCGTAGATGGGTTTCCCACGCTTGAAGGCTGTCCTGCAGATCTCTCCCAGGGAGACGCCTTTACCCTTGCCGATACGCAGCTTGACATAGTACTTACCGTCGTCCCGCAGCTCGACCTCATCCCATGCGACATCCAGCAGGTCGCCGGCGATTTCAAGGATACGCAGTCTTGCGTCCTCTGCGGCTCTCTTTACCGCGTTTGCCGATACGACCGTGGCTGACATGGAGTAATCACCCGGATCCTGGTAGCAGAGCTCGGTGTCCCCGTAGCAGACCTTGATCATAGACATCGGTATTCCGGTAACCTCTGAGGTGATCTGCGTGTGCATGGTTCTGTTGCCCTGGCCGAGGTCGCAGTTACCGGTGAATACCGTGCAGCTTCCATCGTCATTGAATTTTATGAAAGCTGTGGAGCCGCTTCTGAAGCCCATGTAGAACATCGACTGCATGTTGCCGGAGCCTATGCCGATGCCGCGCTTCGGCCCCATCTTGCCCAGTTTTTTCTTGTATCCTGATTTTTCGGCTGCCATGACGATGCTCTCGGAGAGACCGGTAGAGGTGACTGTCGCCTTCGAGGGTACGACCTCGTTGGGCAGGATCGCATTTTTCAGACGGATCTTGATGGGGTCAAGCCCGAGCTTCTCGGCTACCTCATCAAATGCAACGTCCATCGACATGGGCCCGACATGAGCCCTCGTCCTCATCATGGAGCTTATCGTCTTATTCGTGTAGATGAGCTTGGCATCATACCGGTAGCTGGGAGCACGCCAGAGCACTTCATCTATCAGAAGCGGCACCCAGAGTTCGACGATGGCACTCGATGCATAGGCCCCGCACTCAAGCACCATGTTTATTTCTCTACCGGTGATCGTGCCGTCCTTCTTGAAGCCTATTTTTATGGTCCATACCTTTGCGGCTTTATCCCGCATGCAATCCTCTACTTCTTCACGGGAAAGTTTCAGCTGAACGGGCTTGCCGGCTTTTCTCGAGAGGAGAGCTGCGATGAAGGCCCCTGGAGGTGTATCCGAACGGCCGCCGTGAGCGCCGCCCATCTCAACCGTGTGCAGCCTGATGTCGGAGAGGGGAACTTTCAGTGTATTGTGCAGGCCTTGGCGCACCTGGAAAGGGCACTGTGTTTGCATCCAGAAGTTATACTTGCCGGAAGGCTCAAAGCTGCAGAGCGCCGTGAAGGGCTCCGGCAGAGCGTGGCTTGCTACCTCGCAGGTGAAAGTTTTTTCCCAGACCAGATCACTGTTTGCGAATGCTTCCTCGATGTTGCCCTCGTTGACCAGGTAGTGGGCAGCCCTGTTCCCCACCCGGTTCTCGTGGACCAGCGGCGCTCCCTCTTTCATTGCGTCCTGCCAGGTGAGCACGAAAGGAAGGGGCTCATAGTCAACTTTGATAGCCTCGATTGCCTCTTCCGCTATGTCCTCGTCAATAGCGGCGACCGCTGCGACTTCTTCACCGATATAACGAGCCTTGTCAAAAGGGAGCAGCACGTGATCCCTGGTATGAGGGATGATACCGAAGACGCCTCCCCTGGGAGTATCCTTGATGCCTGTCACCACCGCTTTCACGCCGGGAATCCTTTCTGCTTTGCTGGTGTCGATGTTGAGGATACGCGCGTGCGCGTGAGGGCTTCTCAATGACTTGGCGTACAGCATACCCGGCAGAACTATGTCCGTCGTGAATTTTGAAAGGCCCATTGCCTTGTCGACAGAGCCGATTCTCGCTAAACTTTTTCCGATTAAGCTGCTCATCCTTACCTCCTTCCAGCTTTCGCTGCAGCCTGGATGGCCTCGATGATCTGCACATAGCCTGTGCACCGGCAGATGTTGTTAGCTATGCCTTCTTTAATTTCATCCTCTGTAGGATTCGGATTTCTGTCCAGCAGGGCCTTGGCCGACATGATGAAACCCGGCGTGCAGTAGCCGCACTGGATCGCGCCCTTTTCAACGAAGGCCTGCTGAACGGGATGGAGTGTGTACCCATCAGCGACGCCTTCGATCGTGACGATTTCTTTGTTCTGCGCCTCAACAGCAAGAGTGAGGCATGAGAGAATGGGCCTGCCGTCCATTATGACTGTGCAGCCGCCGCAATCGCCCTTGTTGCACATCTCTTTGGTTCCTGTGAGTCCGAGGGTTTCTCTGAGTACCTCGAGAAGAGTTCTCCTGATGTCCACCTTAACGGTGTGCTGCTCTCCGTTTACGTTAAAAGTCATCTCCTGTTTCATACGGTCCTCCTTTTTGCCGAAGCCTTCGTGAGGGCTCTTTTGACCATTACCCCGACCAGTTCTTTTTTGTATTCAGCGCTAAAGTAAATATCACCACCGGTACGGGCGCCCTCTGCTGCTGCGGATGCGGCCTCACCGATGAGCTTGTCTGTTACAGCTCGACCCTTTAACAGGTCTTCTGCAGTACCGGCCCTCCTGGTGGGCAGCGTCACACCCCCTAGACCAATGCGCACGTCTTTACAGACGTTACCCGTCATCACTATAGTGACAGCCGCAGAAACCGTGGCGTAATCAAACCTCTCCCGTACCGCAAACTTCTCGTATCCCCATGTCTGGCCTTTGACAATCGGCACCAGGATTTCTGAAAGAAATTCGCCTTCCTTGATCTCGTTGTAGAGATTTTCCACGGGCACCATGCGGTTCCCCGCGGCATTGACCAGTACCGCCTGTCCATCCAGCGCTATGAGAACCGGCACTGTTTCAGCGGTTGCAAGGTGAGAGGCCAGGTTACCGCCGAGCGTGCCCATTGCGCGGATCTGTGGCGTGCCGAGCTTTGCACAGGCCAGGGCCAGCATCCCGCATCCTTTCTTGACCGAGGTCGTTTTGGCGACTGCCTGGAGCAGCGCCATAGCTCCGAGTCTCAGCTGGGCAGACCCCGTTTTTATATCGTCGAGACCGGGGATTTCTTTGAGACTCATGAGATACTTCCTGACACCGATGCGTTCCTTCATACGATGGATCACCATGGTGCCGCCCGCTGAAACGCGGGTATCGGCATGGTGATTCCCAAGAAATGATGCAGCCTCTTCCATACTTTTAGGAGCGACATACTCAAAAGGGGGCAATCGCCGATAATAATACATGGTATACTCCTTTCATTTAATCCTTCGTATTGCGCCGGATCAATCAGGCAGGACGCTCTTCTAAATTACCTTCCACCCATTTACGCGCCAACCGAGAGAGCCATGCGTTGTTTCGAATGTTGTTCGATTGGCGACGACGCCCAATATGTTACAATGTGACATTCTATGTTGTATGCTAACAAATGGATCGAGGCTTGTCAAGACATTTTTTGATGCATTTTTTAATGTACGTCGCATCGTACGAGACTGATTTCGGCGGGCGCCGCCATGCAGAGAATAGGCCTTTCTCCGATTAGTGGTGCTAACGAATTATTTGCCCTGGTATCCGAGTTCTTTTGAAATAAGGGTTGCCGTGTGTGTCAGTTCTTGCACAATGCTCACAAGGCCTTTGTCCGACACGCGGAAGTCCTGCACACAGGCACCGAGAGCGGCGACGGTATTCCTCGCAGCCCCCCTGATCGGCACCCCGATCTCTGCCACTCCTTCGAAGAACTCGCCTCGCTCGAGGAAATAGCCTTTGCGAGCCGCGTCTTCGAGTCTTGTTTTCAGTCCGGCCTGGCTGCGCGAGGTATGATCGCGGCGGTGCTTGGCACGCTGCAGTTTGAGGATTCTGTCTCTTTCGGCGGGCTCCATGAACGCGAGCAGGGTCAGCCCGAGAAAGCTGTCCTCCGGCTGTATCTTGGCCCCAAGATACGAAGGGATGTTTAATATGCTGTCGCCTTCCCTCTTGTCGATATAGAAGAACTGCTCGTCTATGATCACGCCCACGAGTATTGTGGCCTTCAGCGAACGGGCTACTCCGTCAAGATAGGGCGCAGCCGACTTCCTGATGGACGTGGAGCTGTAAAGCACTGCACCCAGTTCTAGAAAACGGAGCCCCAGCCTGTAGAGCCCGTCCTCCTGGTCGTACCTGATATAACCGTTCTTCTCCATAGTCCTCACGATCCTGTAGACGGTCGATTTATCGAGACCAGTTCTTTTCGTGAGGTCGTCAAGCGTGAAGGCGTTCTCGTGACGCGAGTAGAGGTCCAGCATCTTCAATGCCTTTTCGAGGACCTTTACCACGTATCGTTCGTGTTGGGCAGCCCGCTTACGCATACCGGATTGTAATAATAATATTTCTCATCGTGAAAATCAATCGATGAGATGTGTTAGCTAGGCACGCGTCCGCCGATTGATTTTAAGAAGTACCATTCACAGCCGTGCAAGCAGAAGTTTCATGAAGTTGACCAGGTCGGCTTGGCTTTCAGTCCCGACGACCTGAATCTCTTTTGCAATCGCTAAGATGTCCGCATCACCCTTCGAGAGGAGGTCGCGCGCACTCGTTCTCCGTCCGGCAAGAACCTCTTTCACTTTTGCCGCCAGTTCCGCAACTACATCCCCGTCCTTCGCCAGGTCGTAATTGTACTCCATTCGCGTTCCTTCGCGATAGGTGTCCTTTGGCGTCAGTGTCCGCTGGTCAGCGTCCACCAGGGTCACTTTTTCTATCTGCCTGGGGTTCCGGCCGATGACAACGAGTTCCGGTACCTCGCCCTTTGGCCTGTTGAGGACGAGCCTGCCGTACTGCTCAAGCCGCTCAACAACATAGTACTTGCTGAAATCAATGACGTCTCCCTGGACGGCAACAACCTCCTGCCATCCATCTTTCCATTTCATGACCACATATTTTTTGTCCGCCATTGGGCCCTCCCTCAGATCAGCTTTTCCACGATAGCTTTGACTTCAAAAAAGTCCTTGGCATAATAGTCGCTGGACGCACACGGACCCATGTCGATGTGGCCTGTATACTGTATGGTTGTGAATCCGCGCTCCTTTGCCGGGATAATGTCCGTGCTTAGTTTATCCCCGATCATCACGCAATTCTCAGGTTTGAGTCCTTCTCTTGCGAGATCTTCAATGAGAAGCGCGTAGAGTGTGCCGTTTTCTTTGGATGTACCCGCGTATTTGGGATCCCTCTCGTCGGTAGCGAGGTTGACCTTGCCCTGGGGCGTAACCAGGTTCCTGAAGCGGCTCATTATCTTTTGATGGAGGAGGAATCCGGTAACGATGTCAGCGCCCATGGCGCCAAGTGTCTTCTTCAGTTCCGCAACAACGTCCGGTTTGATGCCTTTTTGATTCAACCATTCCAGAAACTCCCCGGCGCCAGGGGGCAGGCTCAGGAATTCCTGCTCTTTTATCCTGAATATACGATGAGCCTCCTTATCGCCATCAAGCACGTAATTTTCGATCTCGTCCCGGTGGCCCTCTTTTATGGCGCTGTAGTTGCCGTACTTTTCCTTGAGCCTGCGCATCCGGTGAATCCAAACCGGTATCATCTCCTGCTTCCCAAGGAGCTTTCCTATCTCGCTGAAAATCAGCGGATTGCGCAACGAGGAGGGCGACATGAGACACTGTCCGAAATCAATACCCACCCATTTTATTTTTGCTGCCATGAGATTCCTCCGCACACATATTATTGAGGTTGGTGCCCCGAAACCGGCTTTGCTGGAAATCGGAAGAACGCGGAGCCGGACGGCTCAAGCCTCCATTCGTTGATGCGCTCAGTAAGCCTGGCCCGATAGTCTATACTACATCGTATAGCCGATCAAACGAAAAAATCCCTGAGGCAGGAGAAAATAACTTGTAACGTGGGGATTGACGAGTGAGCATGGCGGAGAGACAGGGATTTGAACCCTGGGTACGAGTTTTAGCCCGTACACTCGCTTAGCAGGCGAGCACCTTCGGCCTCTCGGTCATCTCTCCGTGGGCAGAGTATACTTGCTTACCCCCCAAAAATCAATAATTGGGGCTCGCGTCGCCCCCCTCCGTCAGCATAGCTGCCGGAGCCTCCCCTTCTCGCTCGCCGTGCTCGCCAACCAGATTTCCCAAGACGACAAGGGAAATCTGGAAGTGGGCGTGTGAGTCTGTGTGGCTCTCCTTGACGTACCGACAGGTACGCCTCCGTCCACCCAATTGCTTTAGCCGGGCACCCGCGATTGACCAAACTCTTCATTCGCGGGTGGCGACGGTATTCATCTTGAATTCCAATCGGTATAATTTGGTCTTAAGTACTAGAGAACGGAGAAAAGGATGCCACCGGGTTATCCAGTTTTATCCACACCGCTTCTCTCCCGTAAATGTGATTTACAAAGACTGATGCGTGTTCTAGACTTATCGTTCAAATGTATTAAGAATAGGTGTTTGATCGTTGCTGCACATCAGTTCTGTGCTGGAGACACAATGGACTCAGAAATTCTGAAAGCCCGACATCAGGTGCTGAAAGCTATACGTGCTTTTTTTTATGCGCAGGACTTTCTCGAAGTGGAGACAGCCAACCTCATGAACCATCCAGCGCCGGATGCCCACATAGAACCGGTCAGGGTGTATGTGGCAGACCGGGGTCCATTTTTCCTGCACACCTCGCCTGAGATCGGCATGAAGAAACTGCTTGCTGAAGGGCCTCAGAAAATATTTCAGATATGTAAGGTCTTCAGGGTAGAGGAGCTGGAGAAGGTTCATAATACTGAATTTACCATGCTTGAATGGTACATGCCCGGCACGTACAGGGATGCAATGCTATTCACGGAACATCTGCTGAAGTCAGTAGCTGAATACGGTGGGGCGGCTGATGAAGGCTTCTTCAAGAGGAATTGGCATCATTATATCATGGCGGACCTGTGCCTTGAAAAGACAGGAATAAACCCTTTGGTGCTTGACCGGCAATCACTTTTCGGGATTATGCGCGATAAGCAGATTTTTGATGTGCAAGGGGATGAGGCATGGGAGGATCTTTTCTACAAGCTTTTTATCCAGGAAGTGGAGCCGGCCATCAAGGCGGATGCACCCTACTTTATTGAGGACTGGCCCCTGAACATTTCAAGCATGGCAAGAAGGAAGGATGCATACACGGTCGAACGGTTTGAGCTTTACATGAAAGGGTTTGAAATAGCCAACGGGTACACTGAGCTTTTCGATGCGGAGGAGCAGGAGTCACGATTCCGTGCGGAGAATACGAAGAGGGCTGCCCTCGGACGGGAACTGCTACCGATCGACACGGAATTCCTCGCAGGACTTTCTCGCGTACATGATTCCTTTACGGGCGTCTCAGTGGGAGTCGACAGGCTTCTTATGGTGCTTCGTAACAGCTCGGAGATAGGAGAGGTACTCTACAGCCGATTCCGGCCCGCATAGTGCAAATCAGAATACCGAATTTCTAAATCCTAAACAAATTCATATGCCGAGTATTTCAAGCCCGTAACGGTGTTGTATTCCGTTTCCAATTTTGATCATTTGATATTGTTTAGAATTTCGACATTAGGATTTAGAATTTCTCTTCCCGCGACGGAGTGACTATGGCTGAGACTGCCACGACTTAGGTAAGCACGTGCTACGAAGATCTCAAGGTGAGCTTGTAGTACGTGATCCCCAGATACTCTCTCATAGCGTCTGCAACATCTTCAAGATTGGAAGCCCCGGGGAGAAAGCTCCAGTAGTCGTAGCTTCTGCGGGCGCTCTTGTAAGCAGCAGGGTAGGGCACTATGTCATCAAAAAACCTGCCGAAGAGCATCATGGATCTTCTCATATGAAACGCGCTGGTCACGAGCACTATCTTACGCCAGTTGTTTTTACGACAAATGTCGTGCACAAACAGCGCATTCTCGTTTGTGTCCTTGCTTCTCGTCTCAATCACCAAAAGCTGCTCCTGGGCTCCCAGGCGCCGGAGCACCTCTTTTGAAATTTCCGCTTCCGGTCTTTGCCCGTAGAGGGTACCCCCTGCGATGATCAGAGGTTTTTTCAGGGTCGTCTGGAGCCTATACGCGGTTACCACGCGCTGCAGGCTCTCGCCGTAGAGGGCTCCCTTCCCGTCTATACCGGGGGCGTTCTCATTGGCGCCCCCACCGAGAGCGACGATCGCGTCCGCGTGTTGCATCCCGCTCCACGTGGGGACCGGGTACCGGTCTTCAAGGGGCAGGAGAAGGAATTCTTTTGTGGGCTCGATCGAAAGTGCGTAGATCAGGAGAAAAAGGCCTAAAAGAAAAAGGCGCAGTCGTTTTTGGACCAGGAAAATAGCCGGCAGTAAGAGAAGGAGAAACATACCCGGTGGCAGAAGAAAAGCCGTTACGCTCTTCTTGAAAATAAAGCTCAAGGAATAGGAGTCCACGTGCGCATCACCCCATCAGGATGTTCCCGGTTCCGCTGGGTTAGGACGGAGTCGCTCTCATGCTCACCCTTCTGCAGGCTTGCAGGTTCGTATGGAAAACCCATCGGACGTAGTGTAATGTCCGTAGGTCAGCTCTTCGATCAGCCCCCCTGTGTTCAGGTAAACCTTCTTTGTTTTGTCCGTGCCGTACTCCACGAAATCGGACATATGCGTGTGCGCCAGGATCACTGCATCGAACCCTTCGTCCAGTTTGTTCTTCGCATAAACACGGAACCTGTCGCGAACTTTTTCGCGGTACACTCTCCGTCTCTCTGAAAGAAAGAGCCTGCAAACCATGGCTATTCTCCAGGTGAGTGCGGGCCCCAGTCCATTCATGACTTTATAGGTAGGGGGAGATTTGAGAATCTTTGAAAGGATGGCGTCACCCATCTCATCTCCATGCGCAATGAATACCTTCTTTCCATCTATCTCGATAACCAGCCTTCGCGCGCAGATCAGACCTGTATGTGAAGAGAAAAATGATCCCATGTCGAATTCATGATTCCCTTCGATGTGGTAAACGGCTGTGCCGGCAGCAGCAAGCTCTCTCAGGGCATCAACGATGCTCCTATACCAGGGGTAAATATAGTTGTCATAGCCGTGATAAAACTCGAACAGATCTCCAAGAATGAAAACCATGTCGGACCCCGTGCACGCCTTCTCTATAAAATCTCTTACAAATGCGTGGCGCGCGGCATCCCTTCTTCCGAGGTGCGTGTCGCCGAAAAAGATGCATTTCATGAAAGTTCTGCCAGGTACTGCCTCAGCGCTTCCTGCCATGGCCGCATGGAGATGCCGGTCTCTTTCTGCAGTTTGGAGCAATCAAGTACGGAATATGCCGGTCTCCTTGCCTTCCGTTGTATCTGTGCAGAACTGGCGGGCAGGCATGGCACGTCAATGTGGAGTATTGAGAAAATCTCCTTCGCGAATTGAAACCACGTGCAGGCCCCACCATTAGTGACGTGGTAGATGCCGGACTTGTCTAGAGTTATGAGGGCCCTCACAGGCTCTGCGAGGTCGCGCGCAAATGTTGGAGCTCCGGTCTGGTCATCAACTACCTCGACCTTTCCCTTCTCACGCGCAATCTTCGTCACCTTGGTTATGAAGTTCTCCCCTCCCTTGCCATAGATCCACTCGGTCCGTATCACCACTGACGAAGGGTGATTCTCAAGAACCTTTTTTTCTCCTGAGAGCTTGCTGCGACCGTAGACAGACAAAGGGTTGGTCGGGTCCTCCTCTGTGTAGGGTCTGTTGCTCGTCCCGTCGAAGACGTAGTCAGTGCTGAAATGAAGAAGCTTGACCCCTTGTTCTGCGCAGAGTTCAGCAATGACGCCCGCTCCTTCAGCATTCACGCGGTAAGCCAGTTCAGACGCATCCTCACAGCCGTCAACGTTAGTGATTGCAGCGAGGTTGATAAAAACATCAGGCCGGTGGATACGAAGAATCTCTTTCCCTGCCTTCCTGTCAAGGATATCCCACTGTTCCTCAATGAGAGGAATGATTGTGAAGTGGTTCGAGAGGGCTGGCAGGATGTTTGTGCCGACGAGACCATCGCTGCCGGTTACCAGTATCTTCTTCATAATGCTCGGTTTCAAAAGGCCAAAGTGAGCAGTAATCAGTGAGCGGTGCGTACCAAGCAGAGGGAAGCCCCGACTCTATAGACGCTTACCCTTCTCATTCTTGCACTCTCTGTCGTTGTCACTCATTTACCGCTGACCGCTTACTGCTCACTTTCATCTATTCTTATACATCGTCTCATAGTATTTCAGGTAATCCCCGCTCCGGATGCTCTCCCACCAAGCGCGATTCTCCAGGTACCATCGAACCGTCTCGTCGAGCCCCGTTTTAAAATCTCTCCTTGGCTGGAAGCCAAGCCGCGTGCGTATCTTGGTATTGTCGATTGCGTACCTGCGATCATGACCGGGCCGGTCCTTTACGTATTTGATCAAGGAATGCGGCTTCTTGAGAATGTCCAGGATCAGTTTGACTATTTCGATGTTGGCCTGTTCATTATCTGCTCCTACGTTGTAGACATTTCCCGGTTCCCCTTTTTCCAGTACCAACGCTATTGCTTCGCAGTGGTCTTCCACATGGATCCAATCCCTGACATTGAGGCCATCGCCGTAAACCGGCAGTTCCAGGTCCTGTAGAGCGTTCGTAATGAGCAGCGGGATCAGTTTCTCGGGAAACTGGTAGGGACCGTAATTATTGGAACAGCGGGTGATGACTGTTGGAACCCCGAACGTTTTGAAGTAGGCCGTAACCAGAAGGTCGGCTGACGCCTTCGACGCAGAGTAAGGGCTGTTCGGTGCGAGGGGCGTACCTTCGGTGAACTTGCCGGACACAGGAAGGCTGCCGTAGACTTCGTCGGTCGAGACCTGCATAAATTTTTTTATGCCTTTTTTTCGCGCTGCTTCCAGCAGCAGGTACGTCCCGTTTATATTCGTTCGTATGAACGCCTCCGGATCAAGAATGCTCCGGTCAACGTGCGACTCCGCCGCGAAATTAACGACGATGTCGATATGCTCGGAGAAGGCGTTCTCCACGTCTGCGCTGTTGGCAATATCTCCCTTGATAAACCGGTAATGCGGTTCTCTCTCAAGACCTTTCAGGTTTTCAAGATTTCCTGCGTACGTGAGTTTGTCAATATTTGTAACGACGTGAGGATATGCGGATAGCATATAGCGGATGAAATTGCTGCCGATGAAGCCGCAGCCGCCTGTTACCAGAATGTGCATTCTATCCATCTTTTCTTTCCCACCTGTATGGAATATTATTGTTGTGCGGATCGAGCCGAAACTCGTCGGGATGTGCGCTGTTGTACGGTTCCGTCGGTGCATTCACGACTATAGCCTCCTGTTCCGAGATGCATTTCCAGCCGTGATAGACCTTTCGGGGGACCTTTACCAGAGTTGCCTTGTGATCGCCGATGAAGAACTCATTAATTTCGCCTCGGGTCGGGGAATCCGACCGGTCGTCGAACAGGACCAGTTTGAGCATGCCTTTGACGCACGTGATAAAATCGTCCTGTTTTTCATGATAATGCCAGGCCTTTACCACACCAGGATAGGTCGTCGTCATGTAGACCTGGCCGAACTTGGTGAATATCTCCTCATCGCAGCGTAATATTTCCATCAATCTTCCCCTTTCGTCAGGGACGACCTTGAGGCTCTTGACTGCTACACCATCGATCATGCACACCTCCTAAACATACCGATTTGCCTTCAAGCGCCTACCTTCGTTACCCGTCGGCCTGTTCTTACTCGACGTACCATCGGTACGCCTCCGTAGCCCAAGCCTCGGCTTGCCTCGGCATTCATCTTGAATGCGAATCGGTATCTAGCATCAGCCGCAGCGATTCTTTTGGCGCTATCAGCCATTATTCAAGAGAATCCTTTTTGCTCTTCCTGAAAACTGACAACCGTAAACCGAAAACGATCTTTATCCCATGTTGTTGGCGCCCGTCTGGGACACGAGTATTGCGGCTCTCATCAAAGACTCGAAAGTACCTGCGTCTGTCCACCAGCCCTCGAGCATTTCCCAGGTCATGGTCTTCTTCTTGATGTAGGCATTGTTTACGTCGGTTATCTCCAGTTCTCCCCTGTCAGAGGGTTTCAGTGTTTTGACGATACGAAAAACCTCCGCGTCAAAAAGATATATACCAATCACGGCGAGGCTGCTCTTTGGGTGCTTTGGTTTTTCTTCAATGGTCACAAGCTTGCCGTTCTTTATCTCTGCGACACCAAACCGTTCCGGATCGGGCACCTCCTTGAGAATAATCTTGGCGCCCTTGCCCTGCTTCTCAAACGCTTTGACTGCCCGCGCAATATTCTTCTCAATCAGGTTATCGCCCAAAACCACGCAGACCGGTTCGTCTTCTGCGAAGTATTCGGCAAGGGAGAGGGCGGCTGCAATTCCTCCCTCTCCCTCCTGGTACGTGTAGTTGATGTGCTTCAGTCCGAATTCCGAGCCGTTGCCGAGTAGCCGCAGAAAATCACCCGCGTTATTTCCGCCGGTGACTATCATAATGTCCGTTATCCCCGCATTGATGAGCGTCTGGATTGGATAATAGATCATTGGCTTGTCGTAGATCGGAAGGAGATGCTTATTTGTAATCTTGGTAAGAGGAAAGAGCCTCGTCCCGAGACCGCCGGCAAGTATAACGCCTTTCATGATAACCCCCTGTTCGTTCTTCGTTACGTCAGAAAAGTTGTTGCTGCAAACCGCTGATTCCTCTCGACGAAGCGGGTGTCGGGGAAGGAGTCGGTCCGCTCAGTGGACCCACGGGCTCCATGGGTTGCCCACGACTTGTTAAGCCCGCCAGGCTGAACGTGAAATGTATGCTCGTATCGGGCGGTCTCCTGGTTTGCAACAGGATCAGGTTTAGGGCCCAACACCCCGGATGATAGGTCAGACCATAGAGCGTGTCTATCCATGTGTTATCCATTAGATCATATCGTATGCTGATGCGTCCGTCAAAGTTCCAGAACCTTCCTGTTGCGATCCAGAGAATCTGATCAATAGTACCCTGCTGGTAAGTGTGGGTGACACTCGAGCTGAAAGTCGGCCTGTTGACACCCAAGGAAGTTCTCAATATTTTGGCTTCTACGCTGTAAGGATCGATATAGGCTTCTTCAGTAAAAAAGAAAGTGCTTACAGGATAGAGCGTCAGCCTTGCATGAACGTCAGAGAATCTCCGCCCCGGGCCTGTGTTGTCGCCGTTGCCTATTATGTAGGACGTTGATGGCGGCAGATCCCCGGACAACCCATAGGTCTGGTCGATTTCCAGAAGGGAAATCTCGCGCGATGAAGTCTTACCGACGGCATTCAGGTAATGATTGAAGGAGTAGGTAATCGTATTGGTCTTTACAATCTGATCGAAAGGATTGACGATGGGGAGCGTTACAGTGTCAGTGGCAGGGATGAAGGTATACGTAACCCTCGGCTTGATAACGCTTTGCAGGTTATCCAACCCGAAGAGGTCTGTCTTGTAGTTCCTGTATGCCTGAAAGTTTGCGTCACCCTGGAGCATGATGGTCTGGAAATAGTTGGAAGTCTTTTCATCGGGGACAGGGGACACATCAGCCAACCCTTTTTGGTTTATTGAGTAAGCCCTTTGTATGAAGGTGTTGCTCGCCAGCAGATTGAACCCCTGGAAGTGGAAGGGCATGCTCAAGGCGGGAGCAGCAGAGAAGCGTGCATATGTGGTACCCTGCTCTCGCGAGAAGTTGGTGACGCTGGAAGACGCATTGGCGTAGATGCTACTGTTAAGCAAAGGCAGATGTTCCGTGAAAAATGACACAAATGGGAGGTACTGGAAGGTCTGTTTGTTGTCTTCCACGACAAGAGTACGGAAGTAGGTGGTCTCAGCCGTGAGCAGTGATTTCTTCATGAACTGTTCGGCGAATACGGTCGAGCTCACTGAATTCTCCGCCCGTTGCAGTGTAGTAAGACCAAAATCCTTGAGGAAGTCCTGGTCGGAGACCTGATACACCCTTGCCTTCAGAGTCAGGCTGTTATTGACAGCCTGGACGTGCTCGCCTACTATATTCCATCGAGTGTGATGAAATTCCTGGTCATCTATGATCGAGGCTCCCCACTGCCCTTTCAGTTCCGGCGATACAAAATAGCGATATTCGCCTAGTGCTCGTACACCCCTGTCCTGTATCCACTGGGCACCGAAGGTTGCATCCGTGTCTTTCGATATGGCCCAATAATAGGATTCTGTGAGCCTGTATCCGTCCCGGCTTGACTTGATCAGTTCAGGGAGCAGAAAACCTGACTGCCTTTCGGTCTTGACCGGGAAGACACCCCAGGGCAGGAAGAAGACGGGGTTGTCGCGGATACTGAACTTGGCGTTACTTGCGGTCGCATACCCCTGCGCGGTGAGGTTGATATCCTTTGCCGCGAATGTCCATGCCGGCTTGTCCCACCCGCAGGTAGTGAACTTACCCCGCTGAATTACATACGTTGCTTCGCCGGTCTTCTTTATTTCGTCGCCAATAAGGTAGAAGTTCCCCTGCTTGATGTAGATATCGCCCTTTTCAATTGTCCCCTGCTGCGTCACCATATTGAGCGTCATGCGTTCGGTGCGGATAGTGCCTTCATTGTCCTGGAGAACAACATTGCCCTCTGCGAGTGCGTCAGCCGAGTCTTCGTGATATTCCACGTAATCGGCAGTCAGCGTTGCCGTGCCTTGCCTCATTTCCACGTTCCCCTTGGCGATGTACATGTTCTGGTTCTTGTCGTACTGGAGGAAGTCGGCGGTGATGTCAACCGGGGCGTTTGTGGTTCTTTTGGCCAGTTCTCTGGCCTCAGACGAAAAGGGCATCAGGAGGATGACTGCGAGCCATAGAATGGTATGCCCAAGCCATGTGATGGTACGCCAACGCGTACTGGCATCAAAATATCGTATCAATCAGCTTTCTCGCCTCTCCGATGGTGTAGAAGGAGCCTGTGATGATCAGTACATCATCATCAGCAGTCAACTGCCGTGCCTTTTGCAGGGCTTCCTCCACGCCTGCCGTTTGAACCGCATCAGGAACCAGCTGAATAAGCTCCTCGACCTGAGCCGCCCGCTCGGTCACGGGCCTTGTGAGGACTATGCGATTGGCAACAGGAGCGAGCTCTGCCAGCATAGAGGTAAAGTTCTTATCCCGCATGACACCGAAGATCAAAACTTTTTTTCTGTCAGAGTAATGAGTCGTGAGGTAGCGAGCCAGGGCCTTTGCTCCATGCGGGTTATGTGCCGCATCGAGGAGAATTAAGGGTCTGTCGCAGACGCTCTCCAGCCTGCCGGGCCATGCCACTTTTGCGAGCGCACGTCTGATGGCCTCCTCTGTTACAGGGAATCCTGCCCGGGCAAGCAGTTCCAGCGTGCATAAGGCAATAGCACAATTCGATAGCTGATGATCTCCTGCCAGATTGAGGTGCAGATCGGAGAAAGAATTTTCAATCCCTCTGTATCTCATCACCCCGTCTGCCTTTTTCCAGTAGTCGAAGTCCTTGTTAAGCACAAACAGGGGTGACTTCTCTCCGGCCACGTTGCGTATGATCTCAAGCGAGCTTCCTTCGGCGCCCGTTACCACGGGAACTCCACTCTTTATAATACCTGCCTTTTCAGCAGCTATCTCTTCTATCGACTCGCCGAGGTAATCCATGTGGTCCAGTTCCACATTGGTAATAACGCTGACAAGCGGAAGAATGACATTCGTGGAGTCGAGTCTGCCTCCGAGGCCGACCTCGATGACACTCAGCTGCACCTTCCGGCGTCTGAAGTATTCAAAGGCCATTGCAGTGGTGAAATCAAAGAACGTGTATTTTCTGGAAGAGTCAGTTCTGTCAATGCGGCTCCTGATGAACTCCGTCAGCTCAACAGTTTCCTCTTCGGTGATCTGAACATCGTTGACTGTGATCCTCTCGGTGAACGAAACAAGGTGCGGGGAGGTGTAGCATGCTACCGTGTATCCTGCTTCCTGCAGGACAGAGGCACTCATGCGGGCGACGGAGCCCTTTCCGTTTGTCCCGCCTATGTGGATGGTCTTGAGGGCATCCTGGGGGTTGCCAATGAGGTCCAGGATCCAGCGGATAGCATCCAGGCCAAAAACAATACCTGATTTTTCGAGGCCGTAAAGGTATTCCAGCGCTGTGGAATACCGACTCATGCGCCGATCAGCGAAAGCAGGCCATGCAGCTTTCGTTTCAGCTCCTTCCTGGAAACTATGAGGTCAACCATGCCGTGCTCGAGCAGATACTCTGCTCGCTGAAATCCCGGAGGGAGCTTTTCCTTGATCGTTTCTTTAATGACCCGGGGTCCGGCAAAGCCGATCATCGCCTTTGGCTCGGCCACGATTATATCTCCAAGCATGGCGATGCTTGCGCTTACACCGCCCAGCGTCGGGTCGGTCAATACGGTGAGGTAGGGAACGCCTGCAGATTTCAATTTGAAGATAGCTCCGGCCACCTTCGACATCTGCATGAGGGACATAATGCCCTCCTGCATCCGTGCTCCGCCTGATGCGCAGAAGACAATCACCGGTAGCTTCTTTTCCGCTCCTTCTTCAAGCAGGCGCGTGATTTTCTCTCCCACGACCGAGCCGAGGCTCCCGCCCATGAAGGTGAAATCAAAAATTGCGCTGAGCACTTCGACGCCGTCTATACTGCCGCTCCCACAGACTACCGCGTCGCTCCTGTTGGTAGCTTCTCTGGTTTCGATCAGCCTTGCCTTGTAGGTCTTGGTGTCTTTGAACTTCAGGAAGTCCACGGGCTCTACACCTGTATAGAGTTCGGTAAAGTTCTTGTCGAACGTAAGAGCTATCCGTTTTTCAACGCTGATCGGGAAATGATACGAGCATTTAGGGCAGATACTGAGGTTGCGTTCCACCTCTTTTCTGTAAAGCAACTCCTGGCAGGAACTGCATTTGATCCACAAGCTTTCGTCTTCCCGCTCAGCCTTCTTTATCTCTCGCTGGATATCAATCTTCTGGTGCGGCTTTAACGGAACGACCTTTTTCTTGAATAGACCCATGGTGTTTTTTTTAATGAAAATCTATTGAATTTTCGGAAGAAACCTACCAAAATAGAGAGCATATGTCAATAAAAAGGGTGACCTTTACATCCGGGGGTAACAAGCTCGAGGCGATCTTGAGCGACCGTGGGGACAGGGGAGGCGCTGTGATCTGCCACCCTCATCCTCTGTACGGAGGGAGCATGCAGAACAACGTGGTGGAAGCCCTCGAGGAAGGTTTCGCCTTGAGCGACATGTCCACTCTGAAGTTCAACTTCCGGGGAGTTGGTGCGAGCGATGGCGTATACGATGAGGGCAATGGAGAGGTAGCCGATACCATAGCTGCCTGCGGATTTATGACCGATTTCCTGAGCAGCGGGGCCAGGCTGGTGCTTTCAGGTTACTCCTTTGGCGCATGGGTGGCCGCCAGGGCGGCTGCCCATGCGCAAGGCCTCGAGGATCTCGTTCTGGTAGCGTACCCTTTTTCAATCTATGACTCATCCGAGCTCAAAGCGTACAAGGGAAGGATTTACCTTGTAGGTGGTTCTCTGGATGACATATCGCCGCTTGACCCGCTCCTCTCCGTATACCGAGACCTGCAGGCCGAGAAATGGCTGAAGGTGTTGCCTTCTTCTCATTTTTTTTCCGGTGTTGAGCGCGAGTTGCGGGATTTCGTGCATCATATGTTCGGCCCTCCATCAGAAACAGCTCCACAGGCGAGCAAGAAGGATTGATTGTTCGTGGGCCTGACCGGAATACGCGATAGAAACGTGAGATTCGTTATGGTGGGCGGCAAAGGGGGCGTCGGCAAGACCACGTGCGCCTCGGCAATAGCATTGCAGCTAGCCCGTGACGGACGAAGGGTACTTCTCCTCTCCAGTGACCCGGCACCTTCGCTGGGCGACATTTTTGAAACCAGCATGGATGACAACGAGATTCAGCTCACATCGGATCACCAGCTGTTCGGGTTGGAACTTTCGTCAGACCTGGTGCTCAAACGCTGGAAGGAGCGATTCGGCCTCGAAATTTACGAAGTGGTGTCGAGCTTCGCCAGTCTTGATTATGATTTTGTGGATTACATCGGGACGGCTCCCGGTATCGAAGAGGAATTCATGCTCCACTTCATCGTGGAGCTCGTAGATGCGGGGAGGTATGACACTGTTGTCTGGGACACGGCGCCGGCGGGCCACACACTGCGTCTGCTCCGCCTGCCGCACCTGTTCCTGAGTCATATGGAAGCTGCAACCAAGTTTTACATGAACCTCTACAGCTGTTTCGAGAAGGTCAAAGACGCCGTCTCGCTGAAAAACTCAAGGAGAAGCCTCCTGGAGATCATCGCGGGCTGGGAAGAGCTTTCAAGGAAGATCATCCAGTTCATCAGGGACCAGCAAAGGACGAGGTATATTGTGGTCACGATCGCTGAGGCTCTCGGTGTGAGACTGGCTGAGCGGATGCTGAAGGAACTTGAAGAAAACGGGCTCCAGGTGGGTAATCTGATCATCAATCATGTGGTGCGGGACGAAGACTGCCCTTTTCACAAACAACGCGGAGAGATGCAGAGGCAGTACATGAGCGTACTGAAGGCAGTGTGCGGCGGCCGGAACCTGGTGACGCTCTACCTCTCTCCCTACGAAATTAAAGGCCTTGAGAGAATCACCGAAGTCTCACGTGCCCTCTTCGGCGACGGCGTTTAACGGAATGGGAGAACTGCGTCTGACAGGTGGACGTCTGAAGGGTCGAAAAATCAGGGTGCCGGATAACGCTGACGCGCGGTATACTTCGTCGAAAGTGAGAGCGGCGATTTTTAACCTGGTCGGTGATATAGAGGGTTGCGAAGTCCTCGACCTGTTTGCCGGGGCGGGCTCGCTGTCCGTAGAGGCGCTGAGCAGGGGAGCAAAGCGAGCCGTCTGTGTGGAGAAAAGCGGGCGTATGGCAGAGATGCTCAAAGAGAACCTGAAGAAGATGGGCCTTGATAAGGATTGTGTTGTGTTGAATATGGATGTAATATATGCGGTGCCCGCGTTGGCTAGCAAAGAAGATGCATTCGACCTTATACTGATGGATCCGCCGTACGACAAGGGCTATGTTTCGATGACGCTGGAGATCCTGAGGAGCCAGAGTATTTGTCGCAGTGAAACTCTGCTGGTGGTGGAGCACTCAAAAAGAGAGCGGTTACCAGACTTTATAAACCCGGAGAGTGTGAGGAGCAAACTCTACGGAGATACGGCGGTTTCCTTGATCGCGTGTGGATGAAAGAACGCGCTGACATCAAAGGATTCATAAAGAAGGAAACAGAATTATCATCGGAGATGTACGCAGATAGCGAAGCATTCTGTAAGGATAAAGGCAAGGAGAGAGTGGTAAAAAAGCATCCTCTGATTGAAAGGGAGCAATAGATGAAAGAAACAGTGGCGGTATACCCCGGTTCTTTTGATCCGATCACGTATGGGCATCTGGATATTTTGCATAGAGGCCTTAAGCTTTTCGACACAGTCATCTGCGCCATTGCGACTAACATCGAAAAGAAGGGGCTCTTTACCGTTCCCGAGCGCAAGGAGTTGATCCGGCAGTCGATAGACGGCAACAAGAATGTAATCGTCGACAGCTTTGACGGCTTGTTGGTTCAATACGTCCAGAAAGTTAATGCCCGGTTCGTCATACGCGGCTTGAGAGCCATGAGCGATTTTGAGTACGAGTTCCAAATGGCTTCAATGAACAGAAATCTCAACTGCGATATGGACACAATTTTCATGATGACGAGCAAGGACTACTTCTTTGTAAGCTCAAGAACCATCAAAGAAGTGGCAAGCTTCGGGGGGTTGATCAAAGGTTTTGTCCCACCCTGTGTCGAGGAAGCGCTAAGGAGAAAGTTTCCGCATACATGAAAAAGATACTTTGCACCATCCTGCTCTTGCTGCTTTGTTGCTCTGGCGCCGCGCACGGCGCCGCAAAAGATGTGTATCAAATCAGAGTGCAGAATGTGATCGGCCCGCCTGTTGCACAATTTGTCATCGATTCAATCAAAAGTGCAACCAGCGCGGACGCCCAGGCGCTGCTCATTCTGCTCGATACCCCCGGCGGTCTTGACACGTCGATGCGGGAAATAATCAAGGCAATCATGGACTCAAAAATACCCGTGATTGTGTATGTGTTTCCGCAGGGCGCCCGAGCCGCCTCGGCAGGGGCCATCATTCTGCTCGCGTCTAACGTTGCCGCTATGGCGTCTGGAACTAACGTCGGGGCAGCCCACCCGGTCAGCATTGGCAAGGAAGAGAAGCCAGACAAAGTAATGATGAAAAAAGTGGTGCAGGACGCGGAGGCATATGCAAAGAGTATAGCCAAAAAGCGGGGCAGAAATGTAGATTGGGCAGGAAAAGCTGTAACACAGAGCGTCTCTGCAACCGCGGAGGATGCTTTACGGATGCATGTTATCGACGTGGTTGCGGAAAGCGTGGACGATCTTCTCACTCAGATAGACGGCAGGAGCGTGGAGGTTGGTGATAAGAGGGTCACACTAAAGACGAAGGGGGTTAAGCCTAAAGAAGTGGAGATGTCTTTGAAATATCGTTTCCTCTCCACGATTACCGACCCGAATGTTGCCTACATACTGATGATGCTAGGCTTCTATGGGATTCTTTTTGAGATCTACAGCCCTGGTGCCATATTCCCCGGTGTCATAGGCGGTATTTGCATAATACTTGCGTTCTATGCGTTTTCAAGCATACCGATCAGTTTCGCCGGCTTGGGCTTGATCCTGCTGGGGATAATCTTCTTTATCCTGGAGATCAAAGTGGTGAGTCACGGTGCGTTGAGCATCGCCGGAGTTGTTTCGCTCATTATTGGTTCTGTGATGCTGATCGATCTGCCCTCGGAATGGCTCTCCATCTCATGGGTGTCTATTTTTGTTGTTGTTGCGGTCACTGTCCTATTCTTCGTCGGTGTGCTATCATATGCGATCAAAGCCCAGTTGTCCAAGGTCAGGACCGGAAAAGAGGGGCTCATCGGAGAGGAAGGCGTTGCGAGGACCGACATCAGAGAGAGCGGAAAAGTTTATGTACACGGCGAACTATGGAATGCACAGAGTGAGGAATCGATAGGGGAGGGTGAAAGGGTCATTGTGACCGAAGTCAAGGGTATGACCGTGAAGGTCAAAAAAGAAAGGGGCTAATTATGGTAGGAGTGCCGATATACGGAATATTTCTGATTGTGCTCATCTTCTTTTTTCTCTACAACGCCATCAAGATTTTGAATGAATACGAACGGGGCGTGATATTCAGGCTGGGAAGGGTACTGGGCCGCCCGAAGGGTCCCGGGCTCATTCTGCTGATCCCGGTCATCGACAAGATGGTGAGGATCAGTCTCAGGACGGTGGTCCTCGACGTCCCGCCTCAGGATGTCATCACCAGGGACAACGTGACGATCAAGGTGAACGCGGTGGTCTACTTCCGGGTCATCGATCCTATGAAATCGGTCATTGACGTGGAGAATTATTTGTACGCGACGAGCCAGCTTTCCCAGACCACCCTCCGAAGCGTGCTCGGCCAGGCGGACCTGGATGAACTTCTGTCGAAAAGGGAAAAGCTGAACGAAAGACTCCAGGAGATACTCGATTTGCACACTGAGTCCTGGGGCATAAAGGTCTCCAACGTCGAAGTCAAGAACGTGGATTTGCCGCAGGAGATGCAGCGGGCCATCGCACGTCAGGCAGAGGCAGAACGAGAAAGAAGGGCGAAAGTTATCAGTGCCGAAGGTGAATTCCAGGCATCTACCCGTCTGGCTGAAGCGTCCGATATTCTATCGAAGAGTCCTATGTCTCTTCAGCTTCGTTATTTGCAGACGCTTCTCGAGATATCGGCTGACAAAAATTCAACCATCATTTTCCCGCTCCCCATTGAATTGATGAAGGCCTTCACAGATAAAAAGGCATGAAAGGAGCAATGAATCAAGCAATGAAATTGGATGTGAAACGCTTAGCAATTCTCCTCGCCATTGTTGCGTTCCTGCTGAGTCTCGCTTTTGCCGGCGAGGGATTGGCGAAGACGAAAAAAGCTGTGGCGAAACAGCCGAAGGGCAAGGCAGCGGAGCCGGTAGAAAAATATAAGGCCTATCTCGTCATGGAAGCCAATTCGGCAAAAGTCCTGGAAGAGGAGAATGCCCACGAGAAGAGGGCCCCTGCCAGCATGGTGAAGCTGATGGTGGCAGACATCGTCATGGAGAAACTCGCACGTGGGGAAATTCATCTGACGGATAAGATAACTGCCTCAAAGGCAGCCTCCAAGATAGGAGGCAGCCAGGTTTATCTGAAAGAAGGAGAAGAATTCACGCTGGAAGAGTTGATGCAGGGCATGATGATCCATTCTGCGAACGACGCAGCCTACGCCATCGCGGAGTTCATTTCGGGAAACGTCGACGATTTTGTTACTCTCATGAATGAAAAGGCCAAAGACCTGAAAATGGCGGACACGGAGTTTCACTCGGTGCATGGATTGCCGCCCGGCAAAGACCAGAAGGAGGACCTCACGTCCTGTTATGATATGGCGATCCTGGCGCGGGAACTGGTCAAGTATCCGAAGCTCATGGAATGGACGTCGACAAAACAGGGAGAGTTCAGGGGAGGAAAATTTGTCCTCAGCAACACGAACAAGCTGCTTGGGCAGATGCCCGAAGTGGACGGACTGAAGACAGGGTATTACAGGAGCACAGGCTTTAACATCACCGCCACGGCAAGGAAAGGGGACCTGCGACTGATCGTTGTGGTAATGGGCAGCTCGACAGGTAAACTGAGGGATCAGGTTGCGCTGGGAAAACTGAAGACGTATTTCGCGCAATACGTGGTGACTCCCCTCGTGAAGAAAGGCGAGCAGGTGGATAAAGAAATATTCCTGGAGGATGGGAAGTACAAGAAGGTAAGAGGCGTATGCGCGTCTGACTTCTCGTATCCTCTGCTCAAGAGCAAGAAAAAAGAGATAAAGAAGATTGTGGACGTACCTGACCGGATCAGGGGAGAGGTTAAAGAAGGGCAGAAGCTTGGGGAGATAAAGTTCCAGCTCGATGATGAGGTGATAGGCAAGGTTGATGTTGTTTCGCCCGTCTACGTTCCCAAAGCAAACCTGTTTACGCGAATCTTCCGGAAGATGGGGCTCGGCATATGAGCGTTCCCGCACCAAAGCAGTACACCATGCTTCGCGACAAGCAGATCATCGTGGGCGTGACCGGAGGAATTGCGGCCTACAAAACTGCCGAACTTGTCAGGATACTTGCGAAAAAGGGTGCGAACGTGCACGTCGTCATGACCAAGCACGCGATAGAGTTCGTTGCTCCTTTGACTTTTCAGACGCTTTCTGGAAATCGCGTCACCCACGAGTTGTTTGAGTTGCTTGAAAACTCCAAGATCGGACACATTGCCCTTTCAGACCTGGCGGACCAGATGGTGATAGCGCCCGCAACAGCCAATATCATTGGAAAGATAGCCAGCGGTATAGCCGATGATTTTCTTAGCACTATGGTGATGGCGACGAGGGTGCCGGTACTCTTTGTTCCTGCTATGAACACGAAGATGTGGGAGAGCAAGATAGTGCAGGCGAATATAGACAGGCTGCGAGAGGATGGATATGAATTCATAGAGCCTGAGAGCGGCGGTCTGGCATGCGGATGGGAAGGCAAAGGAAGGATGCCCGCCGTCGAAGATATTGTCGAGAAGATGGAAGATATCTTTACCGCCAAAGATCTCGTCGGGGAAAGAATCATGGTGACGGCAGGACCGACCCAGGAATTTATAGACCCGGTGCGCTGCATTACAAACCGCTCTTCAGGAAAGATGGGTTATGCCCTTGCCAAGATTGCGCGCCGGCGCGGAGCAGATGTGGTGCTCGTTACCGGCAGAACGGATCTTCCCCGTCCGCCGGGTGTAGAAGTGATAGATGTGGTCACCGCCAGCGAGATGCGCAATGTCGTGATGGCGCGCCAGGCCAATTGCGGCGTCATCATCAAGGCGGCTGCAGTTGCTGATTTTCGTTCCAAGGCTTTGCGGTACCACAAAATAAAGAAGAAACCGGGTGAAGAGGAAGTGTCACTCGAATTGGAGAGGAATCCTGACATTCTCCAGGAGCTCGGTCTGATCAAGGAAGACCGAATTCTGGTAGGATTTGCCGCAGAAAGCGAGAATGTCGTTCAGAATGCCCATGAAAAATTGAAGAGAAAGAACCTGGATCTGGTCGTTGCGAACGATATAACAAAGCAGGGGATCGGGTTCGGGTCGGATGAAAATGAAGTGACTATTATCACCGCCAATGGGCGCGCGAGACATGTCCCGAAGCTCTCCAAGGAGGAAGTAGCCCACGTAATCCTTGATGCTGTGAAACGGGTAATAAAGAAAAAACGGAAATACAAGGATGACTGGTACTGAGCAAATGCAGACCATAGACCATTCTGAAACATCGTAAATGAAGAGCCTTTGTATCGCACTAGCAGCCCTCGCACTCTTTTTGTCTAGCCCCCTTTTCGCCAAAGAGGACGCCACCGTAAGCGTCATTGAGAGTGTCAGTAAATCAATCGTAAACATCAAGACCGAAGAGTGGTCGAAAGAGACGACTGAAGGCAAGAGCAAGGACATCCTCAAGAGGATGTTTACGGAGGATGAGCAGGAGGAGGCGGACACGGTAGAGAATATAGGGTCGGGAGTTGTACTTGACCCGAGAGGTATCATTGTCACCAACGAGCACCTCGTCTCCAAAGCGATAACCATAAGGGTGAAATTCACAAACAGGCAGGAGTACGACGCGACCGTCATGGCTGCAGATGCGGAACTGGATGTCGCCTTGCTGAAGATCCAGAGCGACCGGACCGACTTTCCTTTTTTGCGGATCAGTAGAAGGAAACCGGTGCGGGTGGGTGAGAAGGCTATAGTCATTGGAAATCCTTACGGCCTGTCGAGTAGCGTAACCACGGGAGTGATAAGCGCCCTCGGGAGGAACCTGCGAATTAGCAACCGGGTCTACGTCAACCTGATTCAGACAGACGCTGCGATAAACCCCGGCAGTTCAGGCGGGGCGCTGCTTGATGGTGAGGGAGAGTTGCTGGGTATTGTGACGGCTATCTATGAAGAGGGAAAAGGCATAGGCTTTGCCATACCGATCGAAGACGTTGCATCCATGTTATCTGAGTTTTCGGATGCCGGGGCAAAAAGGAGCATCCTGGGAGTTTTTTTTGAAAGAAAGAAAGACGAAAGAGGAGCATATCTATACGTCACTGACCTGATTCGCGGAAGCCCTGCCGAGCGTTACGGCATCAAGGCCGGCGACAGGATTGTCGAGCTGAATAAGAAGAGGATCAGAGAGGGAATGAAGATCCATACTGCTCTCATGCAGACCCGCGAGGGCGCACCGATGCAGATAAAGATTCTGCGAGGTAACGAAGCGATCACTATCGATCTGAAGAGAGAAGATCTGACAGGGTACCTTCCTTTGCCGCTGGACGAGCGCCTGCTGGGCGTGCGGGTGTCAGATATACAGGGATACATGAAGTTGAAGTTCAGGGTCAGAGAGAGGGATGGCGCGATCGTGACCAAGGTATTCAAAGGCGGCATTGGCGAGAAATATGGTTTGCGTGCCGGAGACGTTATTCTCAAAGTCAACAATCAGGACGCCGAAGACGCGGCGCACTTCAAAGAACTTGTGGCGCAGGGGCTGCGAACGAATTATATTTTGCTTCAGGTGAACAGGAAGAATGAAGTCTTTTTCGTCCCGATAAAGCTGGACAGCTTACTGTAGGAGGGAAGCTATGGCGGAAGAGAAGAAAGACACCGTGAAGGATAAGACAGAGAAGGGGATTGATACGCAAACGGGAGAAACCTGCGATACCAAAACGCTCTTCAGCGAACTTGGCTTTTCCACTTTTATTCTTTCCTTATCCACGTCTGCGCTTGTCCATCTGGGCGAGCTTCCCGATCCTGTGACAAATGAAAAAGGGATGAACCTGCAACTTGCCAAGCAGACCATCAGCGTCATTGAACTCCTCAAAGAGAAGACAAAAGGCAATCTCAATGCGGAGGAGGAAAAACTAATTGATACTGTGCTCTACGACGTGCGGTTGAAGTATGTAAAAGCGGCGTGCTAGAAGACGAGTGAGCAGCAAGCAGTAATCAGTACGGTTCGCGCAGTTGGAGCGAGTAGGTCCTACCAGAACAACAAGGGGGGCGTCAGTTGAAAAAGAAAAAAGGATCACAGTCAGAATCGGCCGCACCGCACCGGATCGATGTCCACCACCACTTTATCCCGTCCGAGTATGTGAAGGCGCTGGCTGATGTGGGTATCGCTACTGCATTGGGGGTGAGCTTTCCCGAATGGACAACAGAAAAGACACTCGGCATGATGGACCGGCACGGCATCCAGACGGCAGTCACCTCCTTCACGAGCCCGGCGGCCTTCGTCGGCAATGGCAGATTTTCACGCAGGCTCGCCCGCAGATGCAACGACATCGCAGCTGAACTGATCCACGATCATCCCCGCAGGTTCGGCGCTTTTGCAGCCTTGCCCGGACTAAATGACGTAGAGGGAGTTTTAACTGAAATCGCGTACGCGCTCGACACCCTCAAGCTTGACGGTATCGGGCTGTTGACAAACTGTAAAGGCACATATCTCGGGGATAGCGCGTTCGAAGCTATGTATAAAGAGCTGAACCGCAGGAAAGCCGTGGTGCATGTGCACCCGGGCGATCCGCTTGGAAAGAACCCGTTTCCGTGTTCGCACTCTCTACTCGAGGCTCCTTTCGAAACAACCCGTGCCATAACCAATCTCATTTACGGCGGTACATTGGAACGCTATCCGGATATCCGATTCATCTTTTCTCACGGCGGGGGAACGATCCCGTATCTGGCCACTCGTATAGAAGAGGGGGCACGGCGGTGGCAGGGAGCGGCTGAAAAAGCCCCGAAAGGCTTCTATTACTACCTCAAGCGTTTGTACTACGATACCGCGGGTGCAGCCAGCCCGTACAACTTGCCCTCTCTCCACGCGTTGATCGATACTGACCATATACTCTTCGGCACAGACTACCCCTTTGCGACTAGCCCTATTATAGCTGCGAAGGTTGACGGTGTTGCGCGCTTTGCCGGCTTTAATGCAAAGAAGAGGGCATCCGTCGAAGAGAAAAGTGCATTAGCGCTTTTTCCCAGACTTCGCACGAAGCGAAGTGGTTGATGGTTAATTTTTAATACGGCTGTGTAGCAGGCTCCTTTATAATCCCTGCATCCTTAAACGTCTTCTCCGTTCGGACCCAAAGATCTTTCAGGTATCGGTCGTAATCGGCGCTATTCATGTAACCCGGCAGACAATCGAGCTTGTCACGGATCGCAATAAATTCTGGAGTCTCTGCGCCTTTCGTGAGCCCTGTCTCCAATCTTTTCAGTACATCAGGGGGAAGCGAAGCCGGCCCCACCACCGAATGTATCGTTTCCTTAACAAAGTCGTAGCCCAGTTCTTTCATGGTGGGCACGTCAGGAAAAGCGGGTGATCTCTTTTCTCCATGTGTAACGAGCACTCTTACGAGTCCCTGCCTTGCAAAGGGCACAAACTCTGCCCCGGCCGAACAGGCCTCTACATGTCCGCCCATTAAAGCCGTTCTTGCGGCGGCCGCCGATTTATAAGGGATGTGCACCCACTGTATGCCCTCTTTATTGCCAACGTACTCCATGGCCAGATGCATACCCGTTCCCACACCGGCCGAACTGTAGTGTATCTTTCGTGGGTTCTTCTTTGCGTAGTCGACTAACTCGCGAAAGCTCTTCCAGGGCGCATCAGGCCTCACGATGAGGGCCGTATGCGGAGCGGCGGAAAAACCGATGATAGGCGTGAAACTCTTTAACGGCTTGAAGGGTACCTTTTGCATAAGCGGCGTGTAAACTACCGAATCGCTCGGAATCACAGATATGGTATAACCGTCCGGTTTTGCCGCTGAGAGAACGCCCAAGGCTACTGTTCCTCCTCCGCCGCCCCTGTTTTCATAAATAAAATGCGTGTTGAGGTATCTCTCAGAAGTCATGCCTATGGCCCTCCCGAGGATATCCGTTGTGCTGCCGGGATCAAACGAAATCAACATCGTGATCGGCTTTT
>DATKNH010000158.1 GCA_035541455.1 Syntrophorhabdales bacterium | reverse complement strand
GCGCAGCCAGGCGTCCCAGAAGGCCGTGCTGAGCGAGAGGATGACCTGATGGTAGTCGAGCTTGCGTTTTCCGGTCACCCGGAGCGGGGTGCGGTCGGTGAACGCACCGTGTTCGGCCCCGTCCAGCACCAGCTCATACTTTCCTCCCGGAGGCAACGCGGCAAACACAGCCAGCCGCGACTTCAGGTCGCCATCTTTCGTTCCGGTCATCAGCATCCAGGGGATTTTTACGCTGCCGAATGCCTCTTTGGTATTACCGTTACGATTAGGGCTGCTGGGACTCATCGCGATAGCGGCCGTAATGCGTGAGTCGGCGTACGAGAATCTGCCGTGTGAGAAAACCTGACCGCTCACGGCCTGCGTCGTTGCTGCGCCTAGTGAATGACCCGACATACCGACCCGGTTCAGGTCCAACATTCCCTTAAGCGCATGGCCGTCGGACGTGTTCCAGTATTCGAGCTGGTCAAGCACGGCAGGGATGTCTTTCACCCGTGACAGGAAGCTTTCGCCCACCGCCACGTTCTTCTTTGGGGTCATGCGCTGCACCGCAGGTTCGTCTGAGGAGCGGCCGCCCCGATGATCGAGAAAGACCGCCACGTACCCACGGGATGCCCAGTGCCTGCCGAGGTACGCACACTCGGTGCGCGAGCCTCCCAGCCCGTGACTGAACAACACGACCGGTACGGGCGTCTTGACCGACGGGAGGTAGACACGAATGGGGATCTCGCGTTGACGTCCCCGGTCCTTTACCGTAAAGTCAAGTGTTTCGAATCTACTCTGATCGGAGACAGTCAGGGGATCATAGGACTGTTCAGCTAGAGCTGCCCGTGCCCCGGACAGCAGCAAGCTGAGAACAAGTACGCATAACAGCTTCCGGTGCCTGAGTATGATGAGCCCTGTCTCTTTCATCGATTTCTCCAGCGAAGCCCACAGTTCTTTCAGATGCCGGTCGTAATCTTGCCGTTATAATGCGAAGGGGTCAGATTAGGCTTCTCGCAGAAAGACTTGAACTACCGCGTCTCCAAGGGGGGCCACCTGAGCAATGACCCCCATATTAGGCCGCACTGCCCGGCTTACTTCGGCGCCTTCCGTGTCTTCAAAACCTGTGCGCAGGATGGTACGCCGTCAGCAGCCGTAACCATGATAATATCCGTGGCGATCAGGAAATCCTTGTACTCGGGCACTTTTTTTGTAACCCCGACAAATGTGGGCAACATCAGCTGGTGATCGCATTTCCGCAACTCGAGCCTGCCTACGGCGCTCGTATCCAGGACCATGCCTTCGAGCGCATCGATGAATTTTTCCCTGTCGGTGCTCCCCGCCTTCTGGTAGGCCTTTGCGATAAACTGACCCGTCACGTAACCAAAGAACGAAGGCTGGGTCGGGTACTTATTGTAGCTCTTCTGGTATTCAGCGACAAACGCCTTGTTCTCCGGGGTTTGCGGATAGTAGAAGAGATAGTTCGCGGTGCCCCAGACGCCTTCGGGGCCGTCAATGCCGTTTGGCACCAGAATGGTGTGGTCGATCGCGGTGTGCTGGTAGAGCGGTATGGCCTGGCTCAGGCCGGTTGCTTTGGCTGCCTTCTGAAAACCTATGACACTGGCACCGCTATTGCCCATGATGAGGAAGTCGGGCTTCGCAGCCAGTATCGCGGTTATGTACGGACCAAAGTCAGTCTCCCCTACCTTCCACCAGCTTTGGCCAAGGAGTTGTACGCCTGGCTTCAAGATTTTTAGATTATTCCAGACGGCATCGGTAATGGCGTGTCCATATTCCATATCGTCGCCGGCAATCCAATACTTTGTGTACGGTTTCTTTGCAAGTACCTGCGCCATAGCTTTTCCGGGCATGGACGTATTTTCGTCCATCTGGAACACGTACCGGTGACCGAGCTCACCGGATATTTTATCACTCTTGGCCCCTGTGCAAAGAAATGGGATCTTCTCCTTCTTGGCAAAGTCGGAGACTGCGAGGGCTGCGGCGCTGCTGATCGTACCGATCAGGATATCGACCCTCTCCTTCATCACGAGCTCTTTGGCCATCGCTAAAGAGACATCAGGTTTGAACTTGTCGTCTCTCGTAACATACTCGATCTTCGCGCCGAGGACTCCACCTTTTGCATTGACCTCGTTGATTGCCATCTTGAATCCGTTAAGGTTATCAATGCACATGGGAGCGGCGCCGCCGGTGTAAGCATCGATGACACCTATCTTGATAGTGTTTGCAGCGAGGGCAGAAGAAGCGATCAGCAGTAAACCCGACACAACGACGGCAATGAACGACACTAAGCGATTCATGGAATATCCTCCTTTAGGCGTTAGCATGAGAATGATAAACGAATTGCCTAAAATTAACCGGCAGTCCCCAATTTGAATATAACAGACGCGGCGGGTCTGTCAACGTAAATGCTTATGTGCCTGTACTGGAAATCTTTATTTCAGCTTCTTCGACCGCAAGTTTCGGCTGTTGAGGCGTATCCCGCACTATCCTCTTCCAGGAACTTTTTGATCTCAGGCATCCTATCCCGGTTGATGCTGTATCGCGTCGGCAGATTTTGCATCTTGCGCTCCAGCACCAGCCCGTCATTGACCAAGGCGACGAGGGCATTGCTGACTACTTGGCGCGTGAAGCGTTTTTCCGTAAGCCACCAGTCCATGATCCCGTTCAAGGAATCCTGGGCGAACGGATGATCCGCCAGATACGCCAAAATCTCATAGGCGGCTTGTGACTCTTTCGAAATGTCTGTGACGCGCTTCATTGGAGCCACCCCTGCCGCAGGACCTAGGACGTTCCGGTCAACGTCCCCTCACCCTGCCAGGCGCGCAGGCCTCCGTAGCCAGCAGCTGTTGTGTGATGTTGTTCCATTATCGATGCAAAAATAATGCCGCATTAACGCTTCAGGCTCCAAGGGCTTGCGGTCGCAAAGGATGACGGGTCTTTGCTCCCCTCGCTCCTCAAGAAAATGGGTGGACTTCCCTACAGTTTTCTGCCCGCGACGCAGGTTTTTCCATACGTGCCCCTACTGCTTTTCGCAAAGTACCTGGGAACTCGAGCTGAGCCTTTCAGGAAATGCTTTAGAGTTTGATGCTGTGAGCACCTGAAAGACGCTTATGCCCCCACACTAATCAGTACGGCTGGGTGGCAGGTTCTTTGATAAGGCCTGTTTCTTTCATTGACTTTTCCAGGGATACCCACAGCTCTTTCAGGTGACGGTCGTAATCCTTGCTGTTGTAATACGCAGGGATCAGATTAAGCTTCTCGCAGACAGACTTAAACTGCGGCGTCTCCATGCCCTTCGTGAAAGCGGTCTCCAGCTTTGTGACGATGTCCGGAGGAAGACCGGCGGGTCCGAAAATTGAAAAAACAGTCTCATTCACAAAATCGTAACCCTGCTCCCTGAACGTTGGGATATCGGGGAAGGCGGCGGAGCGTTTGTACTCGTGCGTGCCCAGGACCCGCAAGCTTCCGGCAAGCGCAAAGGGCACCCATTCAGGCCCGACAGAACCTGCATCGAGGTGGCCGCCAAGCACTGCGGTCATCGCGGGCGCACTGCCTGTATAGGGCACGTGCACCCACTTTATGCCCTCTTTGTAAGCAAGGTACTCCATCGCATGGTGAGGCGCAGTACCAACGCCGGGCGTACCGTACTTTATTTTTCCCGGATTCTTCTTTGCATAGTCAAGGAACTCCTTCAACGTCTTCCAGGGTGCACCGGTTTTCACAACAAGCCCGGAGTTGTGCGCACCTACGTATGCCATAATGGGAGTGAAGCTCTTCAGCGGCTTGTACGTCACTTTCTGTATCTGGGGGGTCCGCACGATGCCGGTGCTCCCCGCCTGACAGATCGTGTATCCGTCAGGCTTTGCGTTTGCGACGTTTGCAAGCGCAAGCGTCCCGCCTCCACCGCCTTTGTTGTCCATGATGATGGGTTGACCCAGATATTTCTCGGCTCCGACTGCGAGAGCGCGGAAACTCATGTCTGAACTGCCGCCGGCTGCGTACGAAATCGAGGCCATAATAGGCTTGTCGGGGTATTCAGCACAAACTGCAGATGGTGCACAAAGAGCAGACATAGCAAGAAGCAGCAGGCTCACGAACACTTGTACCTTGCCGGCTCTTTTCATAACTACCCTCCTCGTTCGGGACTCACCCCAAAGGAGCGTTAAGCGTCAGGCATCAAGTGGGGACAGCACCAATCACCGAGATCACGTCTACAGCAAAGAGCCCGTTACTTGGCGCCGCTCTTCTTATCACTCAACGCCTAACGCTTAACACTCAACACGCTATTTATCACTTAAGCTTCAGCAGCTTTCTTGCATTACCCTCATAGATAGCCTTCCGCTCGGCATCCGTTATCTGCAGCTTATCGATGATATCGATCGTCCAGCGGATGTAGGCCGAGCCCCTTTCCGGGTCGAAGGGCGAGTCTGAAGCAAAGAGTACCTTGTCCGCTCCAAAGAAGTTGAGCCCGCAAACTGTTGCCGACATTGAGCCGAAAACCGCAGTGTCAGCATAGAACATGCGAAAATAGTCGATCGGCCGTTTTTTCAGTTTTTTCAGAAGCAGTGAGTAGTCCTCATCGGACGTACGGGTGCCCAGCTGATCCCACCCCGGCCCCACGCGCCCCTCGAAGTATGGGATCATTGCTCCCAGGTGATGCGTAATAATCTTGATGTTGGGATGTTTGTCGAATAGACCGGCAAACACGAGATGGGCCATGGCCACGCTGGTCTCGTAGGGCCATCCAAAGGTCCACCATATCTCGTAATGGCTCTTCTTCTCGCCCTTGTAATCGGGAAAATCGGCCCCCCGGGCGGGGTGCAGCCAGATGGGCAGGTCGAGTTCTGCCATGAGATCGAAGAGCGGCATGGTCTCCGGTTTATCCAGAGGCCTGCCCAGCACATTACTGAATATCTGCACGCCGACCGCACCAAGATCCTTCACTGCGCGGCGCGCTTCAGCGAGCAGCCCCTCAGGGTCATTCATGGGAAGCGAGGCAATGAAGCCGGGAAAGCGATCAGGATATTTCCGCACGATCTCTGCCATTCCGTCGTTGGCAATCTTTGCCATTTCCGTGGCAAGAGGCGGAGCGCCGTAGACCTCTATAGGCGGTGCGCCGAGACACAAAACCTGCACGTAGTCATCGCCGAACTTGTCCATGATGCGGAATCGCTCTTCGAGGTCCACAATGCATGGAATAGCCCGCACGCGCTTGTGCATATCCTTCCCCCCGGGCAGCACTTCGACCATTTTATCGAAATACGCCTTCGGAAAGATGTGATTAAAAATATCGATCTTCATACAATCTCCTTTCACGTGATAATCCAAATGTCCCTCGGAGGGACCTGGTTCAACCCATTATCTGATTGTCAGACATTCAGGACCTAATTCTGCTATAGCCTTTCGAACTCTGTCAAGTGAATTGTTTAGAACAGGTGTCCATTCGCTGATCGGGAGGTTCGGGGTTGTTTCGGTGCTGAGTCTGAGTTACTATTTCTTCCATGGCTTCAACCGAACAATACAGAACATTCCTGGTGACGTGCTACGCAGAGCCTGTGGCGGCTTCCGACCTCGTCGAGAAGATGCTGAGGGCCCCCGCACTGCAGCACGAAGGACGCGCCGGCCTTAAGATCCTGGACGTAGCAGGAAGAAGAATCGCCTGCAGAAAATATACTCACGGAGGTTTATTCAGGGCCCTCATGCGCGACGTATTCTTTTCTGCAGCGCGAAGCGCACAGGAGGTCGAGGTGATGCTCCTTCTCAAGCGGAGCGGCTTTCCTGTAGTGACGCCTTTTGCCACTGTCACAGAAGTGGGCGGCCTTCGGAAGAGGCTCTACCTGTGTACACTCCTGGAAGAAGGGGCCATGAACCTGCTCGACCACCTGAAACGGTCGGGAGCAAGGGCAAGGTTGCGGGCTGTGAAAAGATTTGCCTCATTGGTGTGGGAACTGGAGCGCGCCGGCGTCTACCATCCCGACCTCCATCTTAAGAACGTAGTCCTGACATCTGACGGGAACATGCTCTTTCTCGATTTCGACAAGGCGTCAAGAAGGCTGATGCGACAAAAGGATGCGATGTCGATGATCTATAGGCTGGCCCGTTACGTGGACAAGATGCAGCGGCAGGGAGAGTTGCGCATTGACGATCGCGAACGGGCTCTGTTCTTGAGAACGTACGAGAGGCTGTCAAAGCGATCCATCATGGAGGAGATGCGGAGAACGCTCAAGACAAGAGATATAGTTCACAGAATCGGGTGGTGGGTGGAGTCTCTACTCTATGACGATTCCCGATAAGGCAACCTTCAAGACGAAGCAGGCCCATTCATGAGCACCCGCCCCGCTCTGACGACCAGTTAGATGGCGCGCCCGAAGAAGACCTCGGGCAGACCTCCGCGCGACTTCGTGCTGTTGCGTCACAATTCTTTATGTCGTAAGCTTCTGCGTGAACCGACCCCAGCAAACGCAACATAGACTCGTACTGCTCCTCCTCGCTTCCCTTTCCGCCCTGGGACCTTTTTCAGTCGATATGTATCTGCCCGGCTTCCCCGCCATCGCGGACGGCCTGAACACAGACATCGCTCATGTGGCGCTTTCGCTGACGAGCTATTTCATAGGTATGGCCATCGGGCAGTTGGCGTACGGTCCGATCATGGACCGGTACGGGCGAAGAAGGCCGCTTCTTGCAGGGCTTATCCTGTACATAGCGGCTGCTTTTGGTTGTGCTCTCTCTCCATCTATACACTTTCTGATCGCGCTGCGGCTGTTTCTGGCTCTCGGCGGCTGCGTGGGCTTCGTCGGCAGCAGGGCAATGGTACGCGATCTTTTTTCCGGGAGCGAGATCGCTCGCGTGCTCTCAATGCTGATAATGGTCTTCGGTATTGCTCCCATTGTGGCGCCCACCATAGGCGGTCTGGTGGTAGCTGCTCTCGGTTGGCGATTTATTTTCGTCATTCTGGCGGGCATCGCGACGTTGATCTTTATCGCGGTCGGCTGGTTCCTTCCAGAGAGCAAGGGGGTGGACGCTTCCATTTCATTGCGACCCAGGCAGGTTGGACTCGAATATCTGACGGTGTACAGAGAGCCAGGCTTCTTGAGACACACGCTGGCCAATGCTGCTGCGACAGCGGGCTTTTTTGCCTACATCTCGGGCTCGCCTTTCGTCTACATGAAACTACTGGGCTTCACCGAAACACAATTCGGGTGGATATACGGGGCCAACGTGTTGGGTCTGGTTATAGCCGCACAGTTCAACAGGATCTGGTTAAAGAAGCACAGCGGCAGGAAAGTCTTGATGAGAGCCAACGCTGTTCAGGCGGGCGTGGCGCTCATACTGATAACCGCTGTCTATGTAGGTCTCATCGGAGCGACGACAATGGTCGTGCTCATCTTCTGCTACCTTTTCTGTTTCGGGCTTGTCGGCCCGAATGTCATGGCGCTCGCATTACGTCCGTTCACGAGAAATGCAGGCAGCGCTTCCGCCCTGATCGGAAGCATCCAGATGGTAGCGGGGGCATCGGCATCCGCCCTGGTGAGCTACCTACACAACGGAACGGCCAGGCCTATGACCACGTTGATGGGAAGTTGCGCCGTGATCTCTCTTTTGTTGCTCGGTACTATCCGGGTCACTCACGAAGGATCGGCATAAAGGGTCACATATCCCTGGGGTGCAAGGGAGGTCGCGAGCATCACCATATTAATGTCTCGATGATCAGTCCAGCTTCTGACGTTCCGGTGCTCTGGATCAAGCCAGAAACCGTCAATCAGCTCACCTAGTCTCTCGTAGTTTTTCAACGCCTCAACCAAATTCCTCACATCATGTTGTTCGCCGAACGTCCTCGTTTTTGCACGTACAAGGCCGGAAAGCCTGTCTGCTGCTTTCAATCCGATTGAAAGTCCCAACTCCCGGAAAGCAAGACGGTGCTTCGCGGGCATTCGCAAAGTATCCTCTGACGCAAACGATTCCAACCCCAGGATCGAGGCGCGCAGCAGGTTCAAAAGCAGGTCTGTTCCCGCGAAAGCACCTTTCGTCATCAGCTGGCCAATCCTGAAGGCATCAGCGAGCAGGCCGCCGATGCCGAGGGGATCATCAGACACCCAGTTTCTTCCCTGGCACATAGCAGCCAGATCAGTAATCTCAGACTCCAGATCCGTCTTTGCGGGAGCCGGGCCCAACCCGGCGGTAACATCGAGCTGGGTAAAGGTGATCAATCCGTCGAGTGGATCGTGGAGACCCATGGAGGGCACGAGAGCATGGGAAAGATCTGTGCTCATCTTCCAGTACATCCGCTTCTCACCATCGGCAAAAGGCGTATATACAAATCCGGCCTGGGCCCTTTTGGCCAGTTCAATAGCCCATCGATTATATCTGAAATCTCCGGTGACACACGTGACGCGGTCGAGGGCATGCATCCATTTGGTGAGGTAATGATAGTACTGCCCGTCCCGGTCCCATTCCAGGCGCTCGTCAGGAGGTTCGTCCGGCTTGCGTTCTCGCAGTTGCTTACCTATCCGTAGCCCGCCCACAGTGGGATGGAGCGCGCCCTCCTGCTCACCGAGTCCGCTGAGCCAGCCGCTTCGCTCGTCGTCCTGTCGAAAACGGCCAAGCACATTGTGTACCTGATCCACAAGCTGCAGCGCCAGATGCATGAAACTCTCTTCATGGTACTCCTCGTAAAGCCCGAGAAAGTTGCACACCGCAAAAGCATCCGTCCACAGATACCGCCTCGGTGAGCCTGTGGCGGGCCGCAATCCGGTTGCTTTTGCAAACTCGATCATAATTTCTCGAGCCACTGCCACGGCTTCTTCTCGCTGCGTGTCGTCACTCATGTGCCAGGCCCTCTGGATAAAACCTGCAGTCTCTCTTTCTACATTCCTTATTCAATGAATGGAACTGACACTTCAGCTTTTCAGTGCTCCAACCGACCTCTACTCCGAACCCTTCTTTAATGAAGGAGACAGCCTCCTGTATTGCCAGAAAGGAATTCCTCTTGCAGCAGCGAGGTCCGCCCGCGTTCGCGATTTCAAGGAGGCTCTTCGCGGTCATGAGATTTGAGAGCCTCCACTCCTTCCTGGACAGCGGTGTCGCGCCGGTCAGAACGCTCACTGCTATGCCAGTGCCAACCGCAGCGCCGCAGTCACCATAGAAACCGCAGAAGCCTCCGAGTACATTTTCTGACCGCTTACGGGCCTGTTTTACCTTCTTCTCCTTTTCATCCTGCTCTCCTGCTCTTGTGTTGTAGAAAGCAGAAATCAGCACAGCCGGAACGAGAAAGTGGTGCTCAGGACCGTGCATTTTCAGGGCCGGGCTCTTCATGAGGGTCAACGCCATCTCCATGGGGTTCTTTGAAGAGCTTTCTATGGTAAATCGCTCGATCAGATCGTTGGCAGACAGGGCATGACACGCGTCGCAGACAAAATGTCTGTCAACACACCTCGCCTGTGTGGGAAAAACGCGGTTACAAAAAATGCAGTTGAGCTCCTCAGCCTCTTTCAGATAGATAAGTTCTTTACCGCAGAAAAGGCATCCGCTCTTGTGTTCCATGCTCATCATCCCTCAGCATTGTCTACTCAATAAAAACAATTTGTTCTATACTATTGCTATCCATTATAACGCATCTCAGCAGGAGTACCAGTATCATGAGAATCGGAGCTTTTGAACTGAGCGGACCAGTCCCCGAGTTGCATGAGCCGTACGCCATTGTTATTCTTCACCCCTGGATTGATGTGAACAATGTCGGAACCATGGTGCTTGATGAGCTGGAGACCCGCTATGAGGCAAGGGAGCTGGCAAGGCTCGCCAATCCCGGTCATTTCTTCGATTTTACCCGTTACCGCCCTACGCTTATACGCGAAGAGGGTATCCGCAAAGTGACCGTACCCAATGTAACTGTTCGCTACGCGAGGAGAGAAGGAGATCACGATCTTTTCTTTCTTCATCTCCTCGAACCCCATGCGCTATCAGAAATGTATGTCGGCTCCATCCTGGAACTACTGACGAGATGCAAGGTGAAGAAGTACATCCTTATCGGAAGCATGTATGACGTGGTCCCCCATACAAGGCCGCTGATAGTCAATGGTGGTGCGACGGGAAAGGAGGCTCTTCAGGACTTGAAAAAATCGGGCGCCTTCGAGAGCACCTATGAAGGCCCTACGACTATCACGTTTCTGATCATGCAGAAAGCACCAGACCTTGGTGTGGAGACCATCTCATTTATTGTCTCCCTGCCTCAGTACGCTGTATTGGAGGAGGATTATGTGGGCAAGCTGAGGCTGATGGAAATTCTGAACGTGCTCTACGGCATCCCGATTGATAAGAAAGACTTCGAGAAAGCCCTTGAACAGCGCGGGCTGATCAACCAGCGGGTGGACGCAACGCCGACATTGAAAAGTCTCCTTCCCCAACTGGAGACTCTGTACGAAGAGCGGATCAGGTCGAAGGAGGGCGAGTCACTGCCCAGACTCACCTCAGAGATGGAAGAGCTCCTTTGGAAGACAATGGGAAAGGACGTAGGTAAGGCCTGACCCGAACACGGTCTGCAGGGAGCGAGCTTCAAAGCCGCCAATCAGCCGGATATTGGAAAGTCCGTGCCTGCGTGAGCGTATACCCGACAGACTCTAGCCCCGGAGGTCATGATGAGGTCCAGATTCCCTGTCTTTTTCCTCTCTCTCACCAGTCTCTGCTTTCTGGGATGCTGGTGTAAGCCCCTGCTCCATTATTCTCTGGAGACACCAGCGCTCACTCTGACGCCGGTATCGTTGGCCAAAAACGAGGACGGACGCGGTCGGTTCCGAGAGATCTATTCTGCCGTGCAACGCGATCATGGTGCGTCCCTGCCTCACGATCGCCCTTGCGAGGAAGTGGTAGTGCGTCTCCAGGATGAGCCACAGGAAAAAGGCACGCCGGTATGGCTCGGGGAGGCAAGACTCAAGCTGCGTATTCTCGTTGTATCCGGTATTTACGCGGAATGCATCAGCCGAATAACCAATGCATATTCGTATGCCCTGAAGAACCTGGAGCGATACGGTTATCGAACGGGTGAGATTCGTGTGAGCGGCCGATCGAGCAGTGCGTATAATGCCACTCAGATCAGAGACGCACTAATGACATTGGATCTGCAGCCAGAAGAAAAGGTAGCACTCATCGGCTATTCCAAAGGGACCCCCGATATTATGGAGGCTGTCACTTCATATCCCCAGATACTCGATAGGGTGCTCGCGGTGGTCTCAATCGCCGGCGCCGTGGGTGGATCTCCGCTGGCCGAGATGCTGGAGGAACCCTACCAACAGTTGCTTGCGAAAGTCCCTGCGGAACAGTGTCCTCCCGGAGAGGGAGATCCCCTGGAGAGCCTGAAGCCGGCGACGCGCCAACTATGGTTGTCACGCAACTCTCTCCCTAAATCGGTGAAGTATTTCTCCCTTGCTACCTTTGCGGGAAGAGATGATATTTCGGCACTTCTGCGACCGACCTACGACCGGTTGGCCTCCATCGATCCACGCAACGACAGCCAACTCATTTACTACAACCAGGTCATTCCCGGAGCCACGTTTCTCGGCTATGTAAAAGCCGATCACTGGGCAGTCGCAATGCCTTTCTCTCAGGACATGCCCCTGCTTTCATCTACCGTGCTCAACAAAAACAAATTCCCTCGCGAAGTCCTCCTGGAAGCGGTCATCCGGTTTGTGGAGGAAAAGCTCCTCTCTCCTGAGTAACGTCATGACATTTGGCGGTGGTAAAGATCGGCAACATGATAATGCCAGCCTGAGGCTTGAACCGGAGGCGTACTATTTTAGTACGTCGAGGATACACGACGACGAAGGCAACGCAGGAAGGCGCAAAAGATGGCCTGGCATTTAATAAGCGTCGCGGCCGAAGCGACGGTGCACCAAGAACCACTCCTCCGGGTGTTCCTCAACCAGCGACTCGAGAAATGCATTGACCTTTCTGGCATTCTTGTAAACCAAATCCTCTATATTCCCTTTCCTCTCTATCTCAATCGGCTTGGAGTAGACCATGGTGTATCTCAGAAAGCCTTCTCTCCTCAAATAGACAGGCACCATGGGAGAGCCTGTTCTCATGGCAAGCATGACTATGCCTTTCGACGTCGGAACCTTCTCCCCGAATAGCTCCACAAAGACACCCCTCGACCGCTTCTCCCGCTGGTCGCCAAGTATCGCCACGATCCTGTTCTCTCTCAGGTATTTCATCGCATCCCTCGCCGTATCCTGATTGGGAATCACGGTAAGGCCGGTCGCAGCGCGCAAGCGGTTTATGAAACCCTGGAGGAATCGTTGTCCCTTGAGGGGCCTCGCAAGCGCTATTACCTCGCGATGCAGCAGGAATGAAGCAATGCCCATGATCTCCCAGTTGCCGTAATGGAATACAAGGGCCAGTATGCCCTTGTTGAGCCTCATGGCCTCTTCTACAAGGTGCACGTTCTCCATACGAAAACGCTCCGGGAAGTCTTTCCTGGAAAGGTAAGGGATCAGGAGGAGCTCTACGAAGTTGATGCCCAGCTTTTCAAAACATGAACGCACTACGCCATAGGCTTCAGCATCGGAAATGGACTTTTTTATTTTTTTCACATTGGCCAGCGCAATCTTTTTGCGCCGCGGGAGGACCCGAAGGGCCATCCTGCCGAGCGAGGCGCCGACTCCCGCTGCCCACGTTTCGGGTAGAATCCGCAGAAATTGTTGAAAGAGTCTTACAGCGAAGAATGAGAGAAGGTCAACCACCACGCGAGTGATCTTTGACGGCTATTCTTTGAGAGGCGTAGCCTCATCAATAAGCATCACTGGTATATCGTCCTGTATGCGATAGACGAGCTTACACTTGTCACAGATAAGGCCGTTGCCGGAAGCGTTGAGACGTATGTCACCCTTGCATTGAGGACAGCACAGAATATCGAGTAATTCCTTCTTTATTGGCATGCTTCCCCCTATGTCTCCTTGTCGTGGTTGTTTCTGGCTATCGCTGGTACCAGGTAATCGCCCAGCGTCGAGAGGGCGCCGCGAGGCTCCTCTTTGACGGAGAATTCGTCCGCTTCCTTCTTCTCCTCCATCTTTTTCAAGGCCTTAACCGAAAGGCCGATACGTTTTTCTCTCTCGTCCACGTGAATAACAATAGCCCGTACCTTGTCGTCCATAGCAAAGACTTCTGACGGGTGTTTTCCTTTTGCGGCATCAAGCTCGGACAGATGTATAAGACCCTCGATACCCTCCTCAATTTCGACAAAGACGCCAAAATCGGTGATGCTGGTAACGAAGCCCTCAACTGTATCTCCAACGCGGTAACGTTCAGGCAGCCCTTTCCACGGGTCTTCCTTGAGGCGCTTGAGGCTCAGAGAGAACTTTCGCTGCTCAGGGTCGATGTTCAGGACCAGAGCCTCTATCGGAGTCCCTTTCTTAAATCCCTCAGAGGAGAGTCCTCTTCTCCTCGACCATGAGAGTTCAGATACATGAACCAGTCCATCAATACCGTCGTCTATGCCGATGAAAAGGCCGAAGTCTGTCAGGTTCTTTACTTTCCCCTGGACAATAGTGCCGGGCTTATACTTCTCGGCGAGTTCTTTCCAGGGATCAGGGAGCAACTGTTTCATCCCAAGGGATATTCTCTTTTTCTCCGGATCGATGTCCAGCACCAGAAGGTCTAACACATCACCTCTCGAGACGAGCTTGCCAGGGTTCTTTAATTTCTTGTCCCAACTCATCTCGCTGACATGGAGAAGACCCTCCAGTCCTGCCTCCAGCTCAACAAAGACGCCGTAATCAACAACCCCTACCGCCTTACCCCGCACCCGACTTCCCACGGGATATCGTTCCTCTACCTTAAGCCACGGGTCTCCCTTCAGTTGCTTTATACCCACCGAGACCTTTCTCTTCTCCTCGTCAACACCGATCACCTTGACCTTAATTTCATCGCCAAGCTTCAGATACTCTTTGGGGTGGTTGATCCTCCCCCACGTTATATCATTGATGTAGAGGAAGCCGTCAGCGCCGCCGAGATCAACAAAAGCACCGTAATCAGTGATGCTCTTGACGAATCCGTAGAGCACCTGCCCCTCTTTTACGTTCTTCCAAAACTCTTTTCTCTTACGATCCCGCTCCTCTTCGAGGAGTTGCCTGCGTGACAGGATCACGTTGTCTTTTTTCCTGTTCACTTTGATCGCTTTGAATTTGAGATGTCTACCCACAAAGGACGCAGGGTTCTTGACGGGTTTCAGATCCACCTGGGATATGGGAAGAAAGGCATTGACTCCGATGTCTACGAGGAAGCCACCCTTTACCTCCGAGATAACCGTGCCGTCCAGGGCCAGTCCTTCCTCCAAAGACTTGTCGATATTCTGCCACAACCTGATCGTATCCACCCTCTGCTTTGACAGAACGAGAAGACCGTCTTTCTCTTCCCGGCCGACCACCATGACTTCAACTTCGTCACCCACCTGCACCGTGAGATTGCCTGATTTGTCGAGCGCTTCGCTCAGGGTAAGCTTACCTTCTGATTTCAAGCCGACATCCACGATCACGCTGTCATTGACTATATTGATCACCCTGCCTTTATGGATATTCCCTTCCTGCAGGGTCTTCATCGAGGTCTCGTAGAGCTCCTTCATCTCCTCATCGGTTCGTTCTCCCTGCGTGCCGCTGTTTTCAGAAGTATCAACCATGCCCTTCCCCCTAAAGATTTTTTACAAGCCTCTCCACGTTTTCAATGGCTGAATCAGGAGTTGACGTTCCCCCTGTTATGCCCACTTTCTTTATACCGGTGAACCACTCAGGCTTTACGTCTTGTTCTGTCTCTATATGATAGCTTCTGGGTTGCACTTTTTTCACCATGTGATAAAGCTTCGTGGTGTTGGAACTGGAGCGGCCACCTACCACCAGCATCACCTCGACCCGTCCCGCGAGATCCACCGCCTGTTGCTTTCTCAGGAAAGTGCTTCCACAGATTGTGTTATATACTCTAATCTCCTCGGCCCGGTCCATCAAGCCCCCGACTATCCTTTTCAGCGTCTCGAGATCCTGTGTGGTCTGGCAGACTACTCCAATTTTGGTGGCTTCGATGGGATGGGGATGTTGCATTACAATACCATCATTGTCCAAATAACTCAACACGCTCCTGACCTCGGGGTGCTTCTCATCCCCTACAATGACAACGGTGTACCCCTGCCTCTTCAGTTGGAGGGCCCGTGTCCGCACCTTTTTTACGAAAGGGCAGACTGCATCGATGACGGTTAGTTCTTTCCTGCGGATCTCCTCCTCTTCCTTCTTCTCTATGCCATGAGACCTGTAGCAGATTACTCCGTTTTTAATGTTACGCACATCCTCAATGGGGATGACTCCTTTCTCCTCGAGCGACGCAACCACTTGTGGGTTGTGGACGAGAGGTCCCAGCGAATGAATCTTTCCGCCGTTCTTCTCCAGTTCTTTCAGCGCTTTTGCAATAGCCCTCTTCACGCCGAAGCAGAAGCCGATCTGGTCTGTCTTGTAGGTCTCAATCATGAATGCCTTTATCTCGCAACGTCTGTATCCGACGCCTGCTCCACGTGCTTTTTCAGCAGCCGTACTACGCTGTCGATATCAAGGTGAGTTGTGTCAATGTATTGCGCCCCTTCAGGTCGGACGAGGGGGGCGATCTTTCGCTCGGTATCGTCCCTGTCCCTTTTTTCCATTTCCTGCTTCACCTTGCCCAGTTCATCCCTTGCAGTACCTGCCGAATCCTCACTGCTCAGCTCGCTATGGCGTCGCTGCGCGCGCACATCGACATCTGCGTCCAGATAGAATTTAACCTCAGCATCCGGGAAGACCACAGAACCGGTGTCGCGCCCTTCCAGCACGATGCCGCCCTCCTTCCCCAGTTCGCGCTGCATGGCGGTGAGATACTCCCTTACCCGGCTGTCCTGCGAAAGCGCAGATGCCAGCATTGAAATCTCAGGAGTACGCAGTTCGGATGAGATTTCTTCCCCGTTCAAAAAGACTTTGGTGGGCTGACCGAAAACAAATGTAAGCCTGAGAGACTCCAGGAATCCTCCGAGGTCGGGCTTCTCTTTCTGGCGTGAGTAAGCGTACGCAACCGCCCTGTACATCGCACCCGTATCCATGTACTCGTAACCAAGGGTTGAAGCGAGCGCCTTTGCCACCGTGCTCTTACCCGCGCCGCTGGGTCCATCGACCGTAATGACAGGCCGCCTCCTCACGCGAGCAGGCTCCTCAACGCTCTTGCGAACACCATGTTCTCTTCCATGGTACCAACGGTCACGCGGATATATTCCGGCAGTTCGTATGCTCCCATCCATCGCACAAGGATTTTCTTTTCGAAGAGTCTCCTGGTCAAGCCCTCAGCATCGGGGCCTATGCGTACGAGAACGAAATTGGCCTCTGTAGGCAAGAATGAAAGACCCAGTTCTTTGAAGAGACTATAAAAGAAATCCCTTCCCTGCTTGTTGCTTTCCAATACTCTTGCCACGTAGTTTTCGTCGGCGAGTACAGCCTTTGCGGCGGTCAGGGCAGCCATATTAACGCTGAAAGGCTGCTTTGTTCTCTCGATGCAGGAGGCGATGGACGCGTCGGCCACGCCGTAGCCGATTCTCAAGCCCGCCAGGCCGTATGCTTTCGAAAAGGTGCGCAGCACAAGCACGGGGTAATCCCTGATGTAACCAAAAGATTTCGGAAAGTTCCTACTGGTAGCGAATTCTGCATATGCCTCGTCAAGCACCACCAGCACCTCCGGCGGGAGTCTGTCGAGAAACGACTTGAACGCCCCGTCTTCGAAGATCGTGCCCGTTGGGTTGTTAGGATTGTTCAGGAAGACGATCCTGACACTCTCGTCCATCGCACCAAGCACAACGTCCAGGTCTACTGTAAGATTCGAAAAACGAATCTGACGCGCATCGTACCCATAAATCCTGGCTGCTATGCTGTAAAAGGCGAAGGACGGCTCGTGCACGATCACCCTCTTTCGCACCGGGTGACGCATGCCCTTGAACGCCGTCTCAATCAGCTCGTTGGAGCCGTTGCCTATGACTACATTCTCTGGTTCCATGCCATATTTCGCCGCAAGCAGAGATTTGAGCTCATACTCGCTTTCCGGATAGCGGGTTATCGAGAAGACAGATTCGAGCAGGCTGTTGACCACCTTTGGTGACGGCGGGTGAGGGTTTTCGTTTGAGGCAAGCCGCGTCCAGCCCTCCTCGGAACCGTACAGCGCAGCTTTAGGATAGAAAGGTATCTCCCTGATACTTTCGTCTATGGTGAGTTTCATTTCCGCTCCATGGCTTTTCTTACAAGCTCACGGGCGTTTTCCTGCATCTTGGAAAAACCTTGAGGCAGAAGGCCCGCGCCTTGGACAACCTTGCGCGCCATCTCCTCGGTAAGCAGGTCGGACGGGGCATGCGCGTCCGTACTATAGATGAGCTTTGCCCCCAGCTTTGTGGCAAGCCGCGCCACGTGACCATTGGCAAGCGAGTGGCCTCTCTTCGCCGTGATCTCCAGATGCACATTCTTTTTCTTAGCGAGCATTACCTCTTCCTCGCTTATGAGCCCGGGGTGAGCCAGTATGTCCACGCCTGCTTCTATGGCGGCACGATTCGTGCCTTCTTCGACGGGTTCGACGATACTCTCCCCATGAACGATCACCAGGCGTGCGCCCATTCTCCGTGCATAGCGCGTCAACTCCTTTATAAGCCCCGGTGGCACATGCGTCAGCTCGATACCCGGCACGATGGTGAGGTTGGTGTAGTACCGAGCCTTCCTGTACAACTTCAGCATGGCTGAAATAAGAAAGTCTATGTTAGACGAATCGGCGTGATCGGATATGCCGAGGACATCGTAGCCCTTCAGGTAGGCTCGCCGCGCGAGCTCGGAAGGCACGAGTTCGCCGTCGCTGAAGAAGGTGTGGGTGTGCAGATCGATCATGCAAGTAAGCAGTCAGCGGTGAGCCGTGAGCGGTAACATCAAGCACGAACCTGCCGCTGGACGCTATCCTCCTACATTTTGTATTTGCCGAAATCATCAGGGGAAAGATTTTCAAGAACATCTTCCCAGTCACTTGCGTCGACCACTATCTTATCTTCCTTTTTTGTCAGGTCTATCTTTGCAGACTTCTTGATAACACTCTCCTCGACAAAAATAGACGCACTCACCCGCAGCGCCAATGCAATTGCATCAGAGGGTCTTGCATCGATGACCATTCTCTTCCCGTTAACATCCATATGAATCAGCGCAAAATATGTGTTGTCCCGGAGATCGTTCACCTCGATCTTTACCACCTTGGCTCCGAGGCTATCGAGCACGTTCTTGAGAAGATCGTGCGTCATCGGGCGCGGCGTCTGGATGTTCTCGAGGGCGGTGGCAATACTTGACGCCTCAAGCAGGCCTATCCATATCGGGAGGACATCCTTTTCATCGAGGTCCTTCAGGATCACGATAGGTGTGTTGGTAAAGGGGTCGACCGTAATCCCCGCAACTTTCATTTCTTTAAGCATCATGTACCTCCTTTTGTGGGGCCCCTTTAAGTGAATTAGCATAGCCCTTCACGATCTCGACCTCCAGCAACTCGCCCATAAGACCCCGGGTACCTTTGAAATTGACGATCCTGTTAGTTCTTGTTCTGCCGGTGAGTTCCGCAGGCGAGTTCTTGCTAGTTCCCTCCACCAGAATCTCTACCTTGGTACCCTCCAGTTCCCTGTTCTTTTCCCGCGTTATTAGTTTCTGCACTGCCTGCAACATTTGCAAGCGCCTCATCGATTCTTCCCGGGGTACGCTTTCCGGCAGAGATGCAGCGCGGGTAAATTTCCTCGGGGAATAACAGAAGGAAAAGAGTCCGTCAAAGCGCACGTTCCTGACGAGCGCCAGGGTCTCTTCGAAGTCCTTCTCGCTTTCGCCTGGAAACCCTACAATACAATCTGCTGTGACCGCGATGTTATTGCAACGAGCCTTGAGGCGTTCCAGTTTTTCAACATACTCGTGAACCGTGTAACCGCGGTTCATCAACCCGAGCACCTTGTCGGAGCCTGACTGAAACGGCAGGTGAATATGCTCGCAGAGTTTCTCAAGCCTTCCGAAAGAATCGATCAGCTCACTTGAAAGGTCTTTCGGATGCGATGTAACAAAACGTATCCGTTCTATCCCGTCGATCTCATTCACCATCGAGAGGAGTTCGGGGAAGGTAAGATCCCCGTTCCCCTTGTTATACGAGTTCACGTTCTGACCAAGCAGGGTCACTTCCTTTATTCCTTTGGCAGCCAGGTCTCTGATCTCTGCCAGGACGTCTGAACTCTGCCTGCTCTTCTCCCGTCCGCGCACATAGGGAACAACGCAATAGCTGCAGTAGTTGTCGCAGCCCTTCATGATTGTTACATACGCCTTGATCGAACCGGCCTCAGTTGTTGGCCTCACGTGCAGCGATGTCTGACAGCCGTTGTCGGAAAAATCAAGAAAACGCCGGCTCCGGGCGCTTGAATCAATGGCTTCTTTCACCAGATGTATGCTCGACGGGCCCAGACTGAAATCGATGAACGGGATTCTCTCCGCCAGTTCCTCCTTTTCCAGCTGCGCAATGCAACCGGTCACACCGAGCAAGGTCCCTTTTCTCTTTTTCAGGTTTTTCAGGCGGCCCATGAGGCTATAAAATTTTTGCTCGGCTTTCTCTCTCACACAGCATGTGTTGACGATGACCACATCGGCCAGGGCTGCTTCGCGCACCTTCTCGTAACCAGCGACGTGGAGAAGCGTGCCAATCTTCTCAACATCGTGCTCATTCATCTGGCATCCAAAATTTTCTATGTAGTACTTCACCTGTTCCGTTATCCTGTTGTCATCTATACGGGATGATGCAATATTTTCTTGAACGCGTCCATAGCCGCATAGGTCGTCATGTCGCACTGCAGAGGAGTGATCGAGACATACCCTTGGGAAACAGCGAGCAAGTCTGTACCTGCGATCGGTTCGAATCCGTCACCGTCTCCTCCGATCCAGTAATACTTGCCACCTCTGGGGTCTACCCTCTCGACTACCTTACCATTATATATCCTTTTGCCGAGCCTTGTCACCATAAAACCCCTGACGTTCTCTCTCAGTAAATTCGGGATGTTAACGTTCAAAAAGGTCTGCGGAGGGAGACTGTGCGCCGACAACTTTTCCACCAGTTCTCGTATCACCCGGCTTGCCTCGCCAAAAAGAAAATCCTTTCGTCCGTTCAGCGAGACCGCCATAGAAGGAATTTCCATGAGTGCCGCTTCCTTGGCAGCTGCGACCGTTCCCGAGTAGGTCACGTCCTGCCCCATGTTCGGTCCCTTGTTGATTCCGGAAATGACAAGATCCGGTTTGCCAGGAAGCACGCCTTTAACACCGAGGAGTATGGCGTCTGCCGGAGTACCGTTTGTGGAGAACAGACGAGGAGCATGCTCTCTCAGTCGCAGGGGTTTGTGAAGGGTAATCGCGTGGCCCACACACGTGCGCTCCCGTTCAGGGGCTATCGCCCACACGTCATGAATATGCGAGAGCTCCTCCTTAAGCGCAATGAGCCCTTCTGAATCAATGCCGTCATCGTTTGACAAGAGAATTAACAACGATACCACCGAAAGGGGGCAGCACAAACCGGCAAAATCAAAATAAAGAATCGGGGCGACTGGATTTGAACCAGCGGCCACCAGCACCCCATACTGGTGCGCTAACCAGACTGCGCTACGCCCCGACCAAGCAGTTATTATATGCTATTTTTTCTCAATCTACAAGAGACCTCAGACTTTAGCCCAGACCTCAGACTTCAGACTTAAGAGCCGAGACTTCAGAGAGTCAAGAGATGGGTTTTGGTCTGATGTCTGCTTCTAAGTCTGACGTCGAGAGTCTGCTTTAGTGTCTGGAGTCTGATGTCTCATTTACTTTCCTCTGGAAAAAGAGGCTCTTTTCTGGTAGGATGTCGTCCGGGTCCCATCGTCTAGTGGCCTAGGACACCGGCCTCTCACGTCGGTAACACGAGTTCGAATCTCGTTGGGACCACCACTGAACAACAATGTTGAGTGTTATGTGTTGAGTTAAGCGCCGGGGCAGCCAACAATAACACATGCCATCCATCGTCGGATGGGTCGCTCAGCGCGGCTCCCGATACTCACACATAACACTCAAAACTCAGCCACCTCACCGGTGACAACGCTGCTCTAAGAGATATAGCCAACGCCCTCACCGAATCCAAATATCGAATATCTAAACTCTAAACAATATCAAAATCCAAATGTTCAAAAGGAAACACTCCGGGTATCTTGTTTGCGATATTGGGTGATTAGATATTGTTTGGAATTTCGATATTAGGATGTAGAATTTCTCCTCGCGCAGTCACGGATCGCCACGGATGACTAGGTGAGGCTATTCACCAGTCACTATTCACTAGTCACTGCTTTTTCAGCACGCTTTCCAGTTTTTCCATCTCTTCCCGCGTTAAGGTCTTTCTCTCGCCGGCCATCTCCAAAGCCACCCTCGAGAGCAACCTGTAGACAGACTCCTGGGGCTCCATGCCCTGTATAGCTTTCAAGTGGGACAGTACGGTTTCCGCGTCGCCCCGCACAACAGGGCCTGTCAGTGAAAGAAGAGGGCCCTTGTTTTCGATATTCCGCAGCGTTGTCTCGATGATAGGGAAAAAGGGAGTCAACTCTATGCCGATGCGTTTTGCGATGCCCTCGCCCGTGTGCATGAGCGCACTGAGCAGGTTGCACACGAAAACCGCTGAAAGGTGATAAAGGACCTTGTTTCTACTTTCGATCCTCAGCGCTTTAAAGCCGATCGTGGACGCAAGGAGGTCGAGGACCGGCATGGCCCTTTCGTCTCCCTCGATGAAGATATACGTCCTGGGAAGGGCCACGATGCCGCTATTCACGTCAGGAAAAGTCTGGAGCGGATGGAGAGAGCCAAGCATCGCGCCTTTTTGTTCAAGCGGAGAAAGCTCAGCCGCTGGATGGGCGCCGCTCGTGTGGAAGAAAAGTTTCTGATCAAGCTTATCCATTCTCTGAAAAAGCTCCGTAGCCACTGCATGGATCTGCCGATCCTGAGTGGTTACCGCGATCACATCTGCCTCTCGCACCACGTCCGTTGCATCCTTTGTGTAGACGCATTTTCCCGGAATATACTTTCGCGCAAGCTCCAGGGACTCTTCTCTCCTCGATGCGACAGCGACAACGGCGAATCCCTTGTTCTGTAGCACGTGACCAAGGGCTATCCCAACCTTCCCGGCCCCTATTATCCCTATATTCATCTCTCAAGCGCTCCTTTGGGCGGCAAGCATATATTCTTCATTGTTTGCGGTCGAGAAAGGCTCCGCCTCTGGTCTTTATATTGCCCAGCCCTTCTACGCCTCCGTCCAGTTCAAACTCGAGGCTCCCGCCTGTGTTAAAGTTTCTTATCTTCGCCTCGCGCACTATATATCTCTGACCTCTGTAAATTAGAGTGCCCCGTTTCACCCCGGCAGACTCCACAGGAACAGGGATGAGATTGACCATACCACCCGAATCCCTGATAAGGACGTAGAAATCAGAGATAGTAATGCTCTTGATATAGAACGGCTTCCATGGGTTGATCTGCAGTTGTGCGTTCTTTATGGTTCCCTCGACTCTCCCCTTCATGCTCACATCGCGTATATCGAGGATCACCATGCCCCGGTCGTAACCGGGTTGAAGCTGTCCTATCTGAACGCTTCCGCCTATAGCCTTCCCGAGGAGTTTGCTGCCTGCGTAGGTGCCGACCGAGGGCAGAGCGATCCATGCGGCCGCGCAGAGGGCAAGAAAAAAAAGCAGCAGGATAGAGCACAGAATGAGAAATTTTTTCACGGCGTCCTTGCAAGGGCAAACACAATCACGCCTTTCGCCTTCGCAGAAAGCAATGCGCGCGATGCCTCAGAGAGCGTATTTCCCGTGGTCATCAGATCGTCTACCAGCAGCACCCGTTTGAGGTTGATTGCTTCGGTCTTTCGAACCGCGAACACGCCCCTTACGTTCTTTCTTCGTTCTTCCCTGGAGAGCGTGTACTGGTCTTTCGTCTCCCTCCGTTTGTACAGGGAAGCGGAGACAAGAGGTTTGCCGGTGACACGTGCGATCTCCTCAGCCATCACGTAACATTGATTGAAGCCCCTTTCCTTCAGCCTCTTTTCAGTCACCGGAAGCGGTACGATCACGTCAAACTTCTCGCACAACGCCTTCAGCTCCGTATCGAGAAGGTGGATGAGGTAACGGCCGACGTCCTTGCGATTTCTAAACTTGAAAGAAAGAAGGGCCTCGCGCAGCGGACCCTCAAAATAGAAGCCGTAGTAACCTCGCTCGAAAGGAGGGTGGTTCTCCATGCATGTCCCGCACACGTCAGGAATGCCCACGCTTCTGCCGCAGTACGGACAGGCAGATTCGGCCTCAACACGGCGAAAAAGATTTATGCAGGCATGACATATGATGCTGCCATTCGAGCCGCAGCCGCCGCAGGACTGCGGATATATGATCCGGACAGCCGATCGTAAATGATCAAACACCGCAGTTGTCGAGTGCGGACAAAACAAGACCGCCTGTCACAACTCGCCTTCCAGTCCCTGTTCGTAGACTGCCCTGAGGACCGGGCTCTGCTCTTGAAACAGGCCTTCTTGCTTGACCGTAATGGTGTTCCAGCTGAAACAACTCTCACAGAAATCCTGCCAGGTTTCTTTGTGTGACTGGCACTTTGAACAGACGAATGGCACGTAGGCGTGCTCGATGGGGAACGCTTTCCGAAATTCGTCTACGGCGCTCTCCAACTCGCCCCTGTCTATATAAGCCTCGGCCATCGCCCGGTGGAGCCCCGGGAATTCGCCCTCTGAGGCTAAGAGGGTATTCAGCGTGTCCATCGCCTCGTCAATCATTTCGAGACGAAGACAAAGTTTTGCGTAGAGGAACATTATGAAACGATTTCCCGGCCCCATGTCGAGTATCTTGCGATAGATCTTCAGAATGACGGCCGGTTCGCCCCGGGCTATGTAGAGATCTTCCATTTTCAGGAGAAAGATAATATGCCCAGTCTTGGAATATCCCCTTCCATAGACTCTTCCCGCGTCATTAAGCTTCCCCGTTTTCCTGTAGACGTCGGCAAGAAGGAGATACGCAGGTATGAACCTTTTGTCCTCGTTGAGAATATCGCGCAGTTCTTTACCTGTGGCTTCAAGCCCCCTCCCCCCCTGTTGCTCGAAGCTTTCCTTAAGTTTCTCGTACCTGATGCCCAGGTAGCGCCTCGTTTCCTCCTCGTTCTTTATATACTTCCTCAGCTTCTTTTCCAGTTCCAGTGCCTGGCCCCACTCCTTGTTACATACGTGAAGGTCGCGCATGATGCCCATCGCCTTGAGGCTCGATTCGTTAACGCTGAGGATATCTTTCAAATCTTTCTGCACCCGCACCACATCTTTGGTGGCAAGGTCAACCCGTACCATCTTGAAGAGGATCGACTCCCGTTTGCCTAAATTCGCCTCTGCCAGCCTCAGAATCTCCCCCGCTTTGTCATACTCTTTCGCGCCCAGGTGTAGATCAGCAGCGAGGAGGTACGCGTCCTCAAGAGCAGGAGCCGACCTGATGAGCTTGTTCACGTGATCAATCGCTTTTTCCCGCTCTCCTTTAAGCTCATATAACCTTGCCCGCTCCAGAGCATCCTTAAATTCTTCGCGCCTCCGGACCTCCTTGCCAGCCCTCCATGAAGATATAGCCCTTCCCGCGTCTGAGAAGAAACCGAGTATTACGGATATCAGTACGCCGGCCACAAAAGAAATGGTCACGAAATTTGCAACGGAAGTGCTGTAGGATCTTCCGCCTCCCACATAAAAATCGATATGCTCGGGATTCAGGTACGCGAGGTAGAGGTACAATACCAGAAAGACGCAAAAGAACAGGGCCAGGAGCTTATATTTCATCACGTCCCCTTTTGTTCAAGCATTCTCTGACAATTGATACAATAGCGCGCAACCGGGTTCGCTTCCAGTCTTTTCTCGGTGATCGGCTCTTCGCAATCTTCACACACTCCGTAGCTCCCGCTGGACAGTTTGTCGAGGGCAGCATCTATTTCTTTGAGCAGGGTAAGATCGTTATCACTCAAGCTCATCAGAATGTCCGCATTGTAGGCATTACTTGCGGCATCCGCCATATCCTGAATACCGTCTGTGCCAAGATTGTAGGAGTCCTCCTTCAGCTTCTTGGCTTTATCGAGTATTGCCGCTCTCATCTTCAATAGCTTCTTCTTGAAGAACTCACGCTTCGCCTTTTGCATCTTACACCTCTAAGATCTTATTTTCCTCATCAGTTCTGAACTTCGGAGCTTCTATCCAAAGACTCTCCAGGTCATAGAGTTCTCTTAAAGACTCGAGGAAAGCGTGGAATACCACATCTCCATAATCGAGGATAATCCATCTTCCCTCATCAAAACCTTCTGCGGACAGAGGAAGCATCCCCTTTTCCTTCATGCCCGCCTGCACGCCTTCTGCCACCGTTCTCACGTGTCGCTCGCTTGTGCCTGACGCCAGCACAAAAAAGTCGGTTATGTCGCTGAGGCCGGCGAGATGGAGTACCACTACTCCCTTTGCCTTCTTCTCATCCGCCAGTTTCCCTATTACTAACGCCTTCTTGTTAGCCTCCACCTAAGCTCTGTACAAACCTCCCTCCTTTATATAACGCTCGACGACATGGGGGACAAGATATTTTATCGATGCTCCCTTGGAAACAAGCCGCCGGATAGCGGTTGATGATATATCAAGCTGCGTCACCCGGTGGAAAAAAACTTTTTTTCCCGAACGGTGTTCGTAGACTCCGTCACCGGTGCGTTTCACGTCCTTTTTCACGTCCCGCGGAAACAACTCCGTAGCGGCTGATTTCGAATGCGTGGGCCGCACCAGGACAACCACATGCGCCTGCTCAAAAATTTCCCTGTAGCTTTTCCACTTATCTATTTCCACGAACGCATCGAGCCCCACAAGGAAGTAAATCTCACCGTAGCGCCGGGCAAAGCTACGAATCGTCTCGATCGAGTAAGAAAGCCCACCTCTGGTCATCTCAAGGCGGGACACCCTAAAGAATTTATTGCTGCGAGTCGCCATCTCAACCATCTTCATTCTGTCGGTTACCGCCGTGACCTTAACGCTCGTCTTCAGCGGCTGAGTAAAGGCTGGAATGAAGTAAAGCCTGTCCAGACCGAAGTGTTCGCGCACCTCCTCAGCCACTCGCAGGTGTCCGTTGTGCACAGGATCGAAACTGCCGCCGAACAGGCCCACTCGCGTCACGATCTCAGCTGTCCCTCTCCGAATGCTATGAACTTGGTAACGGTCAACTCTTCCAGTCCCATGGGCCCGAACGCATGCAGTCTCGTAGTGCTTATCCCCATTTCAGCCCCGAGGCCAAGCTGATAGCCGTCATTAAGCCGGGTCGATGCGTTCACGAGGACGAGCGACGAATTGACCTCGCGCAAAAAACGCCACGCATTCGTATAATCAGAGGTCATTATCGCATCTGTATGCTCAGAACCATATTTCTTTACGTGATCGATCGCTTCCTCAATGCTCTCGACAATCTTCACGGAAAGTATAAGATCAAGGTACTCTTCGTGCCAGTCCTGCTCCGAGGCAGGTTCCGCGTCGGGCACGAGACGACGCACTTTCTCGCAACCCTTTACCGCAACGCCTTTCTGACGCAACAGCTCTATCATCTGCGGTAAGAAATCAGGCGCCTTCGCCTTATGCACGAGTAGGGTTTCCATGGCGTTGCAGGTGGCAGGCTTCTGCACCTTCGCATTCAGGCAGACATTGAGCGCCTGCACTGTATCCGCCGATTCATCCACGTAGATGGCACACACACCCTTGTAGTGCTTCAGAACAGGCACACGGGAATGTTCAACAACACTGCGGATTAGCGCCTCCCCTCCCCTTGGTATCACGAGGTCAATGGCATCGTTCATCTTCAGAAGCTCATAAAGATACGACCTGTCAGGCGTGTCAACCAGTTGCACAACCTCTGGGCTCATGCCCTCCAGGCTCAGCGCCTCCCTGATAAGAGCAAACAACGCCCTGTTCGAATGGGCAGCCTCGCTACCTCCCTTAAGTATGACGCTGTTGCCGCTCTTGAAACAGAGGGAAAAAGCGTCTACGGTGACATTCGGACGCGACTCGTAGATAATACAGATGACGCCGATAGGAATCCTCATACGCCCCACGAGAAGACCACTCGGCCTCTTCCAGAGCTTGACGATCTCCGAAACAGGGTCGGGAAGCGCGATCACGTCGCGGAGACTGGCTGCCATCTCATTGATTACGTTGTCGTCTAACCGGAGGCGATCAATCAAAGGCTTGGGCATCAGCTCCTTTTCGGCCCTGTCCACATCTTTTTCGTTTTCACCGATCAACCATTTCTTCCGCTCCAGAAGCAGGCGCTCCAGTGTCCCGAGAATACGGTTCTTTTTTTCTGTCTCTGCGTGAGCGAGAAAATGCGCCCCCTCTCTGGCTGCTCCCGCCAGCTCATGCGGTCTCATAGTACCACCATGTTATCCCTGTGGATCACTTCTTCAGTGTACTTATACCCGAGCTTCTTTTCGATCTCAATACTTTTCGAACCCTTGATCTGACTTACGTCTGACGACGAATAATTTGCAATGCCTCGGCCAAACGTATGCCCTGACCTGTCGCTTATTTCCACGCACTCTCCTCGCGCGAAGTCACCTTCGACCTTTGTAATGCCTGAAGGCAACAGGCTTCCGCCTCTGGCGGTAATCGCCTTTTCCGCGCCTTCGTCAACCCAGAGTCTTCCTTTCGCCTTGAATGCAAATGCAATCCAGCATTTCTTCCGGGGGAGATTTTTCTTCGCAAGGAAAAGCGTCCCTATCTCTTCCCCCTTGAGCACTCTCAGCACCACATCCTTTGCGTCACCCCGTACCAGCCTGGTCGGGATGCCGTAGCGCCCCGCCTTCCTGGCAGCCTCTATCTTGCTCTTCATGCCCCCCACGCTCTTCTCGCTTGTGGTTCCGCCTGCCAGCTTCTCTGTATTCTCGTCGATCTTCCTGACTGTGGGTATGAGGCGCGCGTCCGGGAAACGGTTTGGATCCTTGTCATAGAGACCGTCTACGTCTGAGAGGAGCAGAAGCAGTTCAGCGTCTGTAATCTGCGCGATAAGCGCCGAGAGGTTGTCATTATCGCCGAACATGATCTCCTTAAACGAAAGAGTATCGTTCTCGTTGATAATGGGCACCACTCCCATTCCCAGCAATGTGTCTACAGTGTTAAGGAGATTGAGGCATCTATTGCGGGATTTTGTATCTTCATGCGTGAGGAGAATCTGGCTCACTTTAAGACCGACATGCGCAAAAGCATCCATGTAGATTCTCATAAGCAGACTCTGCCCTATGGAAGCGAGCGCCTGCTTTCTTGCCATGTCTTTCGGTTTCTTTGTGAGACCTAAGGCCTCCATGCCGCATGCGATAGCCCCGCTGCTTACAACGATCACGTCAATAGCCTGCGCTTTGATCGCTCTGATCTGACGAGCAAAGCTCTCAGCCTTTGCACTGCTCACCTTGCCGCCGCTGTCGAGCAGTACCGAGGTTCCGATCTTGAGTATCACTCGTTTGACGTCAAGCAACGCGCTTCTTCTCCCTGGTACCGATCTTGCTCTTCAATTCGTCGATCCCTTCTCCGCTCAACGCACTGACGCTTACCACTTCCCCATCATGATGTTCCTTGAGGGCCGTCTCTTTGGCTGCGCGATCTGGACCGGAGAGCAGATCTACCTTGTTGAGCACAAAAATCCTCTGCTTACGTAACATCTGCCGATCGTGCATCTCAAGCTCGTTTCGCAGGACAAGGTAATCGTCCGATACAGAAGGAGAGGAGGCATCAATAACCCACAAAAGTATATTTGTCCGCTGTACATGCTTAAGGAAGGTAAGGCCCAACCCCTTCCCTTCAGAAGCCCCTTTGATTATGCCGGGAATGTCGGCGATCACCACCCGCTCTTCGCTGTCGCTGAAAACGCCAAGGCCCGGGGAGAGCGTGGTGAAGGGATATGGACCAACTTCCGGCTTTGCATTGGTGAGGCGGGAAAGCAGTGTTGACTTGCCCGAATTGGGTAGGCCGACAATACCTATCTCTGCAAGGAGCTTCAGTTCCAGTTTGAGATACCGTTCTTCACCCTTGCCGCCTTCGGTATACTCGCGCGGGGCTCGATGAACAGACGTTACGAAACGGGCATTGCCCTGGCCGCCGGCACCGCCATGGGCAATGACAATGCTCTGACCGTCCTCGACTATATCGGCGAAGACTTCCCCGCTCGATTCATCGTGCACAATGGTTCCCAGCGGCACGTAGACGTACAAATCACTGCCGTTCCTTCCGGTCTTGTTTCTCCCACCGCCGATACGGCCGTTTTCCGCTTTGTAATGGCGCTTGTACTTGAAGTCCAGGAGGCTGACGAGGCTTTCCTTGCCAACGATGATTACGTCCCCCCCTTTTCCTCCGTCACCACCGTCAGGGCCGCCCCTTGGAATATATTTCTCTCTTCTGAAACTGACGCAGCCTCTCCCCCCATCACCAGCTTTTACATAGAGAGAGGCTTCGTCAACAAATTTCATTCAACCGGCTGGATGCTCACCCTTTTTTTCGCACGGTGATCTTCGAATTGGACATGCCCGTCAATAAGTGCAAAGAGTGTGTTGTCTCGTCCTATGCCCACGTTGTTTCCCGGGTATATTTTTGTGCCGTGCTGACGCACGATTATGCTGCCCGCCTTTGCGAACTGGCCGCCGAAAATCTTCACGCCGAGCCTCTGCCCTGCGCTGTCCCTGCCGTTTCTGGAGCTTCCCCCAGCTTTCTTATGCGCCATGTTATGCCCCCGTTGTTATCTTTTCAACCAGTAGCTCCGTGTATGTCTGACGATGCCCCTTCTTCTTCTTGGTGTCTTTTCTCCTCTTGTACTTGAACACAATCACCTTGTCGGCCTTCTCCTGCGCCAGAACCTTTCCAACCACCGAGGCCCCCGGAACATAAGGGCTGCCCGTCACCAGGCGCTCGCCGTCATTAATGGCCAGCACAGTACCAATGGTTACATCGTCGCCCGTATTGCCCTGGAGCTTCTCCACGCGTATCTTATCGCCCTCTTTAATTGTGTACTGCTTACCACCGCTCTCTATGATGGCGTACATACCGCACTCCTTGCCTTTCCCGTTGGATTTTGAGCCAATTATTTTATGCAAATGTAATCGAAAAGTCAAGAAAAACAGAAAACTTCCAGAGGCGCGGGGCAAGAGTGATGGGTCAAGGAAGGCCTACGCGCAACAATAAGAAAACGGCGAGACGCCTTCAGCGTCTTTTTTATTCAGCCCGCGAACCGCGCTCCGTGACCCATGACCCAGGTATTACTCTACTTCCTTGAACGCCTGCTTTTTCGACTTGCAGACCGGGCATTCGTCCGGCGGCTCGTTTTCCACCGTCATGCCGCAGACCTGGCAAACGTAATACTTGACCGGCGCCTCTTTTCCAAGCGTATCAATTGCCTTTTTATAGAGGTCGGCATGTATCTTTTCCACGTCGTTTGCGTACGTAAAGCTTCTCAGGGCGCCCTGAACACCTTCTGCTTTGGCATCGCCAATCATCTCCGGATACATGCTCTTGAACTCGTGTATCTCTCCGGCCATCGCATACTCGAGATTTTCTTTGGTGCTCTTGATGGTCCCTATCTCCCGCAGATGGGCGTGTGCGTGCACTGTCTCCGCCTCGGCAGCAGCCCTGAAAAGCTTCGCCACCTGTTTGTAGCCCTCCTGCTCAGCCTTCTTTGCAAAAGCAAGGTACGTCCTGTTCGCCTGCGATTCCCCGGCAAAAGCATCCTTCAGGTTCTTCTCGGTCTTAGACATGCTGATTACCTCCTTCCCAGATTATTGATTATTGGACTTCAACTCGGAATTTATTGAGGCTGCCCCCCCAAAAAGAGCGTTACCACCGGTTGCCCAATTGTCCTCTACTCCGCCTTCTCAAAGGCGGCTTTGGGTGCATTACAGATAGGACAATGATAGTCATCGGGCAGTTTTTCAAATGGTACCTTTTCAACCTTCTCATCATACTCATATCCACATGCTGTGCAAGTCCAAACCATTCTCCCCTCCTTAAATCAAATTGTCTCGTGGTACTCTCTGACCTTCCTTGCGAACTCTTTACCAAATTCGTAGCATTTGGCCTCATCCTCGAGCGAGGGCTTATAGAGGATCTGCAATCCCGGCTCGAACAGCGCAAGGCCCAATTTTTTTGCTTCCTCGTAGATCTCCTTGACTGCACCGCCGCTCCACCCGAAACTGCCAAAAGCACCGACGATTCTTTTCTTGGGCCTCAGCCCCCTCATATTCACCAGGAACTGACCGATAGAGGGAAAGCTAAGGTTGTTGAGCGTAGGAGAGCCTATGAGCGTACCCCGCGACTTCCAGAATTCCTTGATGGCAATGCTCTGCGGCGTTGCCCTCAGCTTGACCACCTTGCAGTCAAGACCTTCGTCGTTCACGCCCTTTGCAATGGGCTGGACCATAGCCTCAGTGCTATGCCACATGGTGTCGTAAATGATCGTCACGTTTAAAGCGGCTTTGCCCTCCGCCATATCCAGATACATCTGGAGAATCGTCTTCGGCTCTTTTCTCCATATGATACCGTGGTCCGGGGCTATCATCTCTATTTCAAGCCCGGCTTTCACAATCTCGCCTATCTTGCTCTTGATAAGCTGTCCGAAAGGCATCAGTATGTTGGCATAGTAGTCCCAGACAGCATCTTCCAGTTCCCACACTGATGCGCACGTGACAAACTGATCGTCAAAGCGGCTCGATGAGGCTATATGCTGACCAAATGCATCCTGGCTGAACAGGATTTTATCTTCTCTAACATAGGTAACCATAGAGTCGGGCCAATGAAGCATGGGCGTCTCAAGAAACATCAGGGTCCGCTTTCCTATGCTGAGGGTCTCACCGTTCTTAACGATCTTCACCTTCCACCCGGACATATCGAAAAACCGGTCGAGGCCTTTACGCGCCCTTTCCGTCATATAGACCGTGGCGTTGGGAGTCAAAGCCATTATTTTATCGATGGACGTGACATGATCGTTCTCAATGTGATTGATCACCACATGTTTGATCTTGGCCGGATCGATCAGAGTCTGTATGTTCTTAATGGTTATGTCGGCAAAATCGTACTTCACCGTATCGATGAGGGTCGGGTCATTGTCGAGGATGAGATAGTTGTTATAACTCGTGCCCCGCGGGGTCTCGTAGCCGTGAAAATCTCTTACGGCCCAGTCTACGGCTCCGACCCAGTAAATATCGTTTTTCAGCTCTATTGGTTTCATGAATGACCCCCCGCCTGCGCCGAATAGGCGTCATTTACGTTAATTATTACAGAAGAAAATGTCAAGCCCCGCGGTCATTTTGCACCCCTTCCGAACAGCCCCCTGTTTCCGTCAAGACCCATTGGCCGTAGGAGGGAAGCACGTGGCAGACTTCAGAGGCAACTATCTGGGGCACCTCGTATGGATGCAGCAGGCCAATTTCCGCCTCTACCTGCGCATAGAGCGATTCTTTGCTTTTCATAATCCCGAGCCATTCACTGGTTTCTTCCATTTTGTTCTTCCACCAGTAGATGCTCTTGATGGGTCCGACAATCTGAATACAGGCAATCAGCCGCCGGTTAAGTAGGTGACGTCCAATCTTCTCCAGCGCCTCTCTGTCATCCGCCGTCGTCGTGATGGTGATGATCGGTTCCATGAATACCTCCTTAAAAGCAGGCTAAAGGCCGACGACTGTTAGCCGTGACTGCGCCGGAGGAGTATTTCGACCTCCCGTTCTAGCTCGGGCCTTCGTCCGTCGCCCTGGGTTTCTGGCCTTTCGCCCTTAGCCTTTAGCCAAGGGTTTTGCCCTGGGCCTGTCTTTATTTAACTTGAAATAGAGCCGTTTTCATATTATTTTTTAGGATGTTTCAGGTTAAAGACGAAAACGCTATAGTCCTCGCCAGCGAATCGGCCAGAAGGGTAGACATCCTCAGGAGTCTCGGCATCTCTTTCTCCATTATTCCGCCTGACATCGATGAACGCAAGAGGAGAGATGAGACCATACGGGATTATGTGCTCAGGATAGCGGGTGAAAAAGCCAAGAAAGTGGGAACTCATTTCCCGGACAAGTGGGTAATAGGGGCAGACACGATTGTGGTGCACAAGGGCAAGGTGCTCGGAAAGCCAAAAAACGAAGACGAAGCCATAAAAATGCTGAGCATGCTTCGAGGGAAATGGCACAAAGTGCTTACCGGTTTCTGCATTCTCAACATGTCGAAACAGGCTTCCTATAAGGACGTGGTGGAAACCAAGGTGTTTATCAAAGACCTGACGGATGAAGAAATCAGGCGCTACGTCAAAACGTCCGAGCCTTTCGACAAGGCAGGCTCTTATGCTGTTCAAGGGAAGGGTGGCTTCATGGTCAAAGAGATCAAAGGCTCCTACTCAAACGTTGTCGGCCTTCCTATTTGTGAGATCACGGATATCCTCCTCTCTCTAGGCGTTCTTTCGTGAATATGATCTCTGACCGGCTCCAGGCTGTACGCGAGAAGATGGCCACTGCTTCTCTCAAGGCGGGCAGGCGCCCCGATGAGGTGAGGCTCATCGCGGTCACAAAAAAAGTAGATGCCGCCAGGATAGGGAGCGTTGCTGCTCTCGGCTTGAGAGACTTCGGAGAAAATTATATCCAGGAAGCCACGGAAAAAATAGAAACGCTTCCTGATACGCTCTGCTGGCACATGATCGGCCATCTACAGATGAACAAGGTGAAGTATGTACCGCGGCTTTTTGATTATGTCCATTCGGTTGACCGGCAGGAACTGCTGGATGGCCTCGACAAGTTCGGCAAACCTCTCAGTCTCCTTTTCGAGATCAATCTTTCAGGCGAACCTCAGAAGCACGGGACTACAGTGGACGGGCTCAAGCGTATGCTGGAGACCGTGGGATCCCTGAAGAGCGTAAAGCCTGTTGGTCTGATGACCATGCCGCCGTACGTAGACAATCCAGAGGAAGTTCGTCACCTGTTTACAAGCCTGAGAAACCTTCTCGAAGAAGCTAACCGGGAGTTTTCGCTGGCAATGAAAGAATTGTCCATGGGCATGTCGTCAGACTTTGAAGTGGCCATAGAGGAGGGTGCTACCATGGTCCGCATCGGCACGGCAATATTCGGTGAACGATCATGAAGGCATGGGACGGCAGGTTTAAAAAGGGAACGGAACCTTTAATGGAGCGGTTCAGTTCTTCCATCGCCGTGGATAACGTGCTTTTCCCGTATGACATAACGGGAAGCATAGCCTATGCGGAGATGCTTTTAAAAATAGGCATTCTCAGCCAGAAGGAAAGAACCCTTCTGGTCGGCGCTCTCAAGGAAGTGAGAAACGAGCTGGAAGAAGGAAGTCTCCCTTTCAGTGATGCTCTGGAAGATATTCATATGCATATAGAGGCACGCCTGATAGAAAAGGTCGGTGACCTGGGGAAGAAACTTCACACGGGCAGGAGCCGCAACGATCAGGTAGCTGTGGATATGAGGATGTTTCTCAAAGATGCTATGACCGAGATCGACACAGCTCTCAAAAAACTCCTCGCCGCGCTCCTTGATAAGGCCGGCAAGGAGAAAAGAACAATGATGCCGGGGTACACGCATACCCGGCGCGCCCAGGTGGTCACTTTTTCGCATTACCTGCTCGCGTACTTCTCCATGCTTAAACGCGATCGCCAGCGGGTGAAAGAGACGCTCATGAGGATAGATGTGCTTCCGTTGGGAAGTGGCGCTCTGGCAGGCTCGACGATACCCATTGACCGGGAGTTCCTCAAGAAAAGACTGGGCTTCGCAAAGATCGCGGAAAACAGCATGGATGCGGTGTCTGATCGCGATTATCTGCTGGATTCTCTTTTTTCCCTCTCCGTGATCATGACCCACTTGAGCAGGCTGAGTGAGGATCTTATTCTCTTCTCCACTGAGGAGTTCGGATTTGTCTCCCCTCCCGACGGTCTCTGCACGGGTTCCAGTCTCATGCCACACAAGAAAAATCCGGATGCATTAGAACTGATCAGAGGCAAGGCAGCGCGGACCACGGGTGATCTGACGGGCATGTTTACACTGCTCAAAGGCTTACCGCTTACGTACAACCGCGATTTGCAGGAAGACAAAGAACCGGTCTTTCGTGCAGTAGCGACCACAAGCGCGTCTCTTGAAATCATGGCTCTGGCTATAGAAGGTCTTTCTGTACATCGGGAGAAAATGGAAGAGGCTGTAGTTGCCAGCTTCATGCCCGCAGTTGAGATGGCAGAGTACCTTGTGCTCAAAGAGGTCCCCTTCCGGGAAGCGCATCACATCGTGGGAAGGATGGTAAGATACTGCGAAGAGCAGAAAAAAAGACTAGCCGGGCTGACGCTTGAAGAGATGAAGGGTTTCTCCGCGGTCTTCGCCGATGACGTGCGTGCATATATAGACCCGGCTACTATCCTCAAAAACAGGAAGACAGTCGGCGGAGCTTCTCACAGGGAGGTAACACGGCAAATTGCTCGCGAAAAGAACTATCTGCGCCATTAGCGCGCTTCTCCTCCTGGCGCTTGTCTGCTGCGGCAAGAAAGCGCCCCCTTCGCCGAAAAGCACAGCGCTGCCGGAAACAGTTGCAGACTTCCGAGGAGAGATAAAAGACGGCCTTCTCTTTCTCTCATTCATCCTGCCCCCCAGGAACACCGCCGGAGGCACCTCCAGGCCTGCTGTTGTCAGCGTCGGCACTCAAGCCTGGGTCGGCTTCCGGATACTCAAGAGCTGCACCGGTTGCGGAGGGAGTCTCGAGGCGTGGAAGGAGATCCGCTTAACGGATAAGGAGGGCTATACCATTTACAAGGGACG
>DATKNH010000157.1 GCA_035541455.1 Syntrophorhabdales bacterium | reverse complement strand
TTCGCAAAAATCGATTCGCGGCAGCACGTGCGGCTCGATCAGTAACGTCGCCAGCCAGTTCACCACCGCCACTGCCATCTGACTTGCGCAAAGCAATGAGAGGAGAGCGGTTAGCGCGAGCAGCCAATCATGTAACCGGTTACCCTGCGTATATGCCAATAAGCTCCCGGTGAAAGTCAGCGTAATCAGCGTGATCGTACCGAGATAGAGGAGCAAAGGAAACCGACGGCTCATTCTCCGAAGCGCTCCAGAGGCTGATTGGCGCATCTGTACCATTCGTTCGAGCTGCGGTAATCCCTTGTCGATGAGATAGAACCCAACATGTGCTGCTCGATCGGCACTGCCTTTCGCGGCTGCGCCCTCCCTGGCCAGCTGGACCGCCTTGCCAGCCACCTCATTTTCCGATAGTATACTGGCTTTCGCTATCTTCTCCACGACATGACGGTATCTATCGCGAGTCGTAAAATCCATTGTGCCGTAGACGCCGCCAGGATCCTCGCACAAGGTCTGCTCGACAACGCTCATCGTCTCGACGAAATCTCGCCAGTCCATCGCCCCCAGAAATCGGAGGCTGCCTATACTGTTGCTCATGGAAGCCTGATCTGCGGCCAGTTGTTGGCTCTCCGACCGCACCAACTGCTCAATCGTGAGACCGGACTCAAAGAGCCGCTGCTCGATCCACGTGAGCGGCAATGCCAAAGCAGGACCTTGGCCCTGCAAACGGCGCGCGAGCTCCGCCACAAAGGAACTCACCATCGGCGGGTTCGAGCGCGCCATATCTGCGATCACCAGAATCAGGCTTTTCGGGTCTTTCTCTGCAATCCGGGTCATCTCGTCTGCCCAGTAGTCGGCGCGGTTTCGGTCAATCCTGTCGGCGGCGATCCTAGCGCCAACGCGTCTGAGATTCTCGATGAGTGCCAGGCGCAGCATGATAGGGATTGCCCACAACTCACCTAGCTTTAGACCGGTCACCGTCTGGTAGGCTGCCACGAAACTGCTGAGGCTTTCCGGATCCACACGTCCGTCACCGTGCGAGATCGTCTCCAGAGCGATGTCATACACGCGCGGCAGACCGGCCGATGGTCCGTTCAGCAATCGCGGTAGTTCCCGGCTGTACCCCTTCGGAAGATGTCGTCTGGCCGTGTGAATTTGTTCTTCGATCAGATAGAAGTTGTCGAGAAGCCATTCTCCGGCCGGCGCAATCCGGCGATTTGCCTTGACCGCAGCGGTCAGCAGATCGCAGGCTTCAATCAGGATTTCTTCATTCTCAGCCAGCCGCGTCAGAAGCTGGTCGGGAGCTTCTCCCAGACCTACTTTGTGCGAGGCCGCCAGCGCCCGGCCATGCTCCTTCATCTGCTCGGTGCTAAAGAGTTCCGATCGCAGCGGCGGCTCGGCAGGGGCGTATTTTTGTGCCATGGTGTTTCTGCGACGACTCGCCCACGAAAGAGGCAGGTGTGCGATAATAGTTTTGATGCTCGCCCTCAAACTTGAGGTCTCCTTCTTAGAAGCTATGCCTCAACGATTCGGTCCCCAGACAGCGCAGCGGCTTTTCAGCGTGCGCAGGGTCAAGGCTTGAAATACATATTTTTCCTCGTGCTGCACGAGCCAGTTAAGGTAGCCCAGAGGGAGAAAAGAAAGGAATGAAAAAACCCAATAGCGCTGGCGGAGTTAAAGTCAGACCGCTGTACTATAACTTTTTGATCTAATCCGCGTTACAGTTTACTCACAAAGAGGCCGTTAAAGCAACCCAAAACAATAGGCTGGCTCGAGACGCGGCGCGAGGCAAAGCACGAGAAGCGTGAAGTATGAGCGATGAAAGCCACTATCAGAGGGTATCCGATGAGGTCCATCCTTTGGCCGGACACTCTGTATTGCGCAAAGGACGATTTATGAAGTACACCAAGTGTGGTACCATGATAATCGAGTACTGCTTAGCTTTTCTGATCTCGAAACGGGAGAGCGTCACCATCCAATCATTTTTTGATAACGTATGAGGGAGGTAATTATGCCATCCAATGAACAAAAAGCGCCGATGGAAGCGTTAAAAGAGAAAGTCCGTTCTCTTTTTGGTCCCCGCGACGCCAGGAGGAAGAAGGATGGTCTGCCCCCCAAAACTCATTTCAGCATCTGGTATTTCCTGATCGCTTTTCTTCTGATTGTCTATCTGCAGCAGTACTTTTTTTCTCCTAAAGTCGAGACGATTCCCTATAGCAAATTCAAACAAGAGCTAGCGCAGGGCAATGTTGATAGGTTGACCATCGGCCCGGAGAATATCACCGGAACACTGAAAGACAAAGAGAAGAAAGCGGGCCAGCAGTTCACGACAATTCGCGTGGACGATCCCAATCTGGTCAAAGACTTGGATGAACACAAGATTGATTATTCCGGACACTATGAGAGCAAGTTCATGAGCAGCATCCTTTCCTGGATCCTTCCCATCGCCATTATGATCCTGATCTGGCGCTATGCCATGAAAAAGATGGGGCCGGGGATGGGGGTTATGTCATTCGCCAAGAGCAAGGCCAAGCTGTTTGCGGAGACTGAGACGAAGGTGACATTCGCCGATGTCGCGGGCATCGATGAGGCAAAAGGGGAGCTCCAGGAAGTTGTCGAGTTTCTGAAGAGCCCGGAGAAATTTCAAAAGCTTGGAGGGAGGATCCCCAAGGGTGTGCTTCTGGTCGGGGCCCCGGGGACGGGTAAGACCCTTCTGGCCAAGGCTGTGGCCGGGGAAGCAAGAGTGCCTTTCTTCAGCATCAGCGGCTCTGAGTTCGTGGAGATGTTCGTGGGCGTGGGCGCATCCCGTGTGCGTGATCTCTTTTCTCAGGCCACGGGCCAAGCCCCCTGCATCATCTTCATTGACGAGCTCGACGCACTGGGAAAAGCCAGGGGCATAAATGTTTTTGGCGGCAATGACGAACGGGAGCAGACACTCAACCAGCTCCTGGTTGAGATGGATGGTTTCGAATCGAACAAAGGCGTCATTATCATGGCCGCCACCAACAGGCCCGAAATCCTCGATCCTGCGCTTCTGCGTCCAGGTAGGTTTGATCGGCAGGTTGTAATAGACCGCCCGGATATAAACGGGCGGGAAGCAATCCTGAAAATCCACTCTCGGAATGTCCTCCTGGGCCCTGACGTCGATCTCCATAAGATTGCAGCGCTCACCCCGGGCTTTGTCGGGGCCGACCTTGCGAACCTCGTCAACGAGGCAGCCCTGCTCGCCGGCCGGAAAGAAAAAGAGACAGTGGACTCGGCGGAGTTCGATGAGGCCATCGACCGGGTGGTGGGCGGACTGGAGAAAAAGAACCGGGTGATGAATCTGAAGGAGAAGGAGATTGTTGCGTTTCATGAGTCAGGGCATGCAATTGTGGCTGAATCGGTGAAGTACGCCGACCCGGTGCACAAGGTTTCGATTATCCCCCGGGGAATTGCGGCCCTGGGCTATACCCAACAGAGGCCGACTGAAGATCGCTACCTGATGACGCACGCTGAGTTACTGGACCGGCTGGCCGTTCTTTTGGGGGGTAGAGTGGCGGAGGAACTGGTTTTCGGAGAAATCTCCACGGGCGCTCAGAATGATTTGCAGCGGGCAACAGACATTGCGCGCTCCATGGTCACGGAATATGGCATGAGCGATCTTCTGGGGCCGGTGAGCTACGAGCGCCCCCGTCAGTCGATGTTCGTTCCGGAAAGTTACACTCCCGGTAAAACCTACAGTGAAACCAAGGCCGCCCAGATTGACGAGGAAATATCCCGCGTGATGGAGCAAGCCCAGGAAAGGGTTCAGAAAATCCTCTCGGAACGGCGTAAAGTCTTGGATGATCTGGCCCATCTCCTCACAGAGAAGGAGATCGTACAAGGGGAAGATCTCCGAAAGATGTTGTCCGAATCCGCGAGGGAAGTGGCAGCCGTGTCGCCCGAGCAGCCGTCTCGCCTTCGCCGGTCTTGATTCCACCATCCACCAATCGGGTAAGCACGAGGCCATGAGCATGATATCAAGACGGGGCAATCGACATTTGAGAAGAATCATTTGCAACATGACGTTCTGCGTAGTGCGCTACGTCGGCCCCTTCAGAGACTACTTCTTCCAGGGGGAAAGGGAAGGCTTACCTTTTAGGAAGGCTCTGCTGACCACGGCACATAAACTCGTAAGAACGATGTTCCCGATGCTCACGAACAGGACGTACCATCAGCTAGAAGCGCACGCGGTGTAGAAAATGAAAAAAATCGTGGACTGCAAATCTGGAATCTCGGCGTTCGTTCAGCACTGAAGATTGCCAAGAAAGAGAGAGCACGTCGAATGGAATAAGACAGCCGAGACATAGCGGAGGCCACTACGTCAAGGTAGTTGCGCTAACCCTGCTTCTTGGAGATCCTCCCTCAGAAAAAAGTATGAAAGAAGATTGGTATGAAAATGGGAGACCCCAGGATACCTTCGGCGTCCTGGGGTCTTGATCGGCGAACTGGTCTTATTCGACAAAGCTCTCCAGCCGCTTCCGCCGGGACGGATGTTTCAGCTTTCTGAGCGCCTTTGCTTCTATCTGCCTGATGCGCTCGCGCGTGAGCCCGAAAACGTCCCCTACCTCTTCCAGGGTGTACTCTGTCTTCTCGCCTATCCCCAACCGCATCCTGATGATCTTCTCTTCTCTCGGGGTCAGGGTAGAGAGCACTTTATCTATCTCTTCCTTGCACGAAGTGCCAACCAGCTCCTCGAAAGGAGATGGGGATTTCGGGTCGGCGAGAAAATCGCCCAATTGTAAGTCATCGTCCCCAATCGGAGCCTGTATCGATGTGGGTTCGTTGGAGACCTCCATGATCTTGCGCACTTTTTCCAGAGGCAGTCCGGCCTTGTGCGATATCTCTTCCGGGGTGGGTTTCCTGCCCAGTTCCTGGTAGAGCGGGGTGGTCGCTCTCGTAATCTTGTTCATCGTTTCGAGTACGTGGACCGGGACCCTGATGGTCCGCGCATAATCTGCAATCGCGCGGGTAATTGCCTGCCGGACCCACCAGGTGGAATAGGTGGAGAACTTGAAGCCTTTCTGATAATCATACTTCTCTGCGGCCTTCATCAGACCCATGTTGCCTTCCTGGATAAGATCGAGAAAGGAGAGCCCTCTGTTGAGATACTTCTTCGCGATAGTAATGACCAGTCTCAGGTTACCCTTGATAAGCCTATTTCTTACCATGTTCAAGTCTCGCTCGATCCGCTCCATCTCCGCCAGGTTCGCTTTGGTGATCTTGCCCTCTGGATCCTCCATGAACTTCATGCGTTCCATGATTCTGCGGGTGATCTCTTCAAGCACTTTTTTACGGAGGTTCAGGTTTGCCGAAGTCTCCTCCATTTTTCCCTCGAGTGCTTTCTTCTTCTTTTCGAGCTGCTTCTTTGTGAAGGGGTCAGCCTTGCGCATCTCTTTTTCTAGCTGAAGCCTTTTTTCGAACTGCCTCTTCAAGGCGCCGATGAGGGCGACCGTCTTCTTCTTATAATCTTCTTCGGCTTTTTTGGTATAATTCATTTCATCGATGTTTTTCAGCACATCAATGATATGTATGGTGCCTTTTTTAACCTGCGTTGACAGTTCCTGCAATTCAGCTATGGCTTGAGGCAGCTCAAAAAGCAAACCTCTGATCTTGCTTTCTCCGACCTCGATCCGCTTGGCAATATCGTATTCGTCTTCCGAGGTGAGGAGCGAGACCTTTCCCATGTGCTTGAGGTAGACCCAGATTATATTGTCAGTATTTTCGGCCGGAAACCGTTCTGTCTCTTCCCACTCCCTCTGCCCTTCCTCGGGGGTCTCAATTGTTTCCTTCATGGTATCGACAACATCGATGTTCGATTCGGAGAGAAGATCGAAGATGTCCTCTACGTCTTCAGGGGAGGAGATGTTTTGGGGCGGAAAATCGTTACTCTCGTCGGGGGTGCGGTACTCTTTCTCCATCCCAACGTCGATGAGGGTCGTAGCCTGGTCGTAGTTCTTTATGGTCATGCGGTCTCCTCCGATATGTAAAATGCCCTGCCTTACCGCAAGGCGCATCATTAAAAGAGGGCGATGAAGCGGGTCGCGTGGAGAGAAAAAAGGCCTCGACGAATCGAGGCCTCTCTCGTGTGCCCGTCGTTCGGCTTAGACTGCTGCGACGTTTGTCGCGCGGAGTCCTTTCGGACCCTTGTCTACGTCAAAAGTAACCGCCTGACCCTCAGACAACGTCTTGAAGCCGTTGGCCTGGATCGCGGTGTGATGAACGAAAACATCTTCGCCGTCCTCTCTGGCGATGAACCCGAATCCCTTGGATTCATTAAACCATTTAACTGTTCCTTTTGCCATACCCAACACCTCCTCTCTTCTCAACAGTAGAAGTAACGAGGTCCCTGGGGGACAAAAAAGCCGCAAAGACAAAGTCTTTGCGGCCGCATGTACGACAAAAACGTTCGTCAACTTCGAGTATGATTATCCCATATTGTAGCTAGAAAGTCAAGTCAGTCGGGTCCCCGGAATCCACCACCTAATTCTCCCGCGTCTGCCCCGCGCCTTCAAGTAAATCTTTTTGATCAGAGTGTGCACTTTCCGGGTATCGAGAAAGCCTAATCACCTTTGATTCTCTATGGAGACACAATCGTAGCCTGTTCTGCGGCCTAGTTTTGGGTGCACCTCTCCCTGGGGGTCCTTTATCGGTGCACGCGTTGTCCTGAGGCTCTTTTGCATCGCATTACCCTGACAGCAGGGGAACAGGATCCATAATCCGCTGCCGCGTATCGAGAAGTACCTTCAAGGAGGGATGGCTCCTGGCGAGCCGGATCACCAGTTCCCGTGCATGCTCGACAATGCGTCCGGGCAGGCTGATCAGAGAGAACCTCATCGCCTTCAGTCTTTTCGTTTTCCACGATTCTCCAAGGGCCAGCTGCTTCGTCGCTGCATGGAGGTTGAAGGCGAGGATCATGATCCACCACCAGGCGGCATTCTCCCCGAAGTCAGCAGAAGGAAGCTTAGGAAGATGGCTTGAACGTTCGCGTCTCCTTGCCCTAATCCGGCAGAGTCGTCATAGTCAGATACGTTTAACGCTCTTTGGTTCGCTTCAGTCTATACATCAATCTATCTGCGTCCGCCATGAGTTCATCAAGGGAAGAGGGATGTTCAGGGTCAGACCGTGCGACACCTGTGCTTAGCGAGAGCCTGCGATTTCCGGTCCTGAGCTGGTTACAAGCATCAAGGGCGTTCTGCAGGCGATCCATGAGGACCGCTCCTGTTTCATCAGTGATATTCATGGCGAGGACTGCAAACTCGTCTCCTCCCACGCGACCGATGATATCTGATTTCCTGAAAGTCTCTTCGAGGACAGCGGCAATATCAACAAGTGCATTATCGCCTTCCTGATGGCCCGATATGTCGTTAATCTGTTTCAAGTCGTCAACGTCGGCAAAAAAGAGCAGTACCTTCTGCTTTGTCCGTTCTGCTATTTTCAGCTGTTGCTGCGCAAGGGCAAAAAAGCCACGCCGATTATACAGACACGTGAGATCGTCAAGGAAGGATATGCTGTGGAGCTTCTCCTCTAGCAGTTTGCGTTCCGTGATGTCGCGGATGTTGCATTGGATGACCTTGTGATCATTAATCAAGTAAACATTGCTGACAAATTCCACGGCGATACCCCGTCCGTCTTTTGTCTTGAGTGGAAGGTTTTCGTAGCGGACGTACCCTGTACGCTGCAGCTCCTTAAAGGCCGCTTTGCTTGCCTCGATGTCTTTGACCGCCCCGAGCTCCCATAGTCTTCTTCCCAGGATTTCTTCACGAGCGTAGCCCAGCATCGTTACCAGAAATGGGTTCACGTCATCTATCTCTCCCGTAGCGGCATCAAGGATGAGGATGCCGTCCCGGGCCGTCTCAAAAAGTCTCCGGTAACGAACCTCGGAAGCCTGAAGCGCTTCCTGTGCCCGCTTGATGCGCTCCATGGCCTGGACCCGAGCAAGAAGTTCCTTGTTGGGAATAGGCTTGATTGTGTAGCCATCTGCGCCAACATTGAGCCCTTCTGCCTGGGAGTCGGATGAGACCTGGGCTCCAGATACGAGAATCACAAATGTGCCGCGCGTCTCCTGGTCGGTCTTGATCCGTCTGCAGACCTCAAGGCCGGCTATATCGGGAAGAACCATGTCCACCAAGACTATATCAGGATGGTGGGTTCGTACGGCCTCAAGACATTCGCTACCAGTTGAGGCTTCCAAGGCCTCGTAGCCCGCTCTTCTGAGGAGCTGGGTTGTGAGCGAGAGGATCCCAAGGTCAGCGTCAGCGATGAGTACTTTGGTAGGTTCACTCATTCTTACTCTCTTCGCGAGTCACTTGTGAGCCCATCTTCCGAAACTGCCACGTAAAGCAGTAATATAATATACGAGACCTTTCCTGTCTTAGGCAAGGAGGGAGTCAATAAATTGGAGCGACACCACTGCTCTCGCCAGGGGTGCCGGTGTGCATTACGGGATCAATGCGCAAGCTCGCGTGCAAATCAGCTTTCACGATTGCGGGAAGGACTAAATGAGAGAGGCAAATACCAGGTGCTGCTCATTTGAATGCTCTCTGCGTGACATGGATGTCGGCAAGATCCGGGATGAGTATTGTTCCCCGATCACTCGGTTAACGCCTTAATCCCTCTCAAGACAGGGTTATCAGCTAGGAACATATTGGTCGTTTCCGTCTGGTCATCAAAGATAAGAACTGCCAATCCTGTTTCCAGTCTGTGCCTTACCTGTCTGAACTTTGTTTCAGGCGAAACCTCTATTTCACCATAATCAGTGCCCTGTCTTGAGACAAATTCCTGAATAACGCCTTGCAAGGCTTCATGGCTGAGTCTATGGATTGGAATTACGTGGATAGACATTTGTTGCACCTGTCCTTCGTGTAGCCGAACAGGCCGATCAATTTCTTGTTAATGACGCCTCTCCGGCATTATCGATTGAAGGCTTTCGCCTTCGCGGGCTGGTCTCTTGTTTTGGCGACTGGAATCCCTAAGAGACGGGCGGTTTCTTCACGACGCGTTTGCGAGCCTTCGACGCTGCAACTTTCGTCGCCAGTTTGACGAGGAGCCTGGTCAGACGGCCGACAGCGATTTCCTGGACATCGTTGTCGGCCATTGCCGTGAGCTTCGTCAGCAATTCAGTTGTCTCGTCGAGCCTGGTCTTCGCCCCGGCCATTGTTTTCCGTTCGATAAGCGTTGCGATCTCCTCGGCGAGAAACTCGATCCGCTGCCTCACCTCGATAAACTCCGCTACATTGTTCATTTGTTATTCCTTTGGTTGGTGACTGCCGTTGAAGTACAGACGTCTTGCTACCCTCAGGTGCCCGAGATCCCGAAGACCTAATCGTCACAATTTCACATGGTCGACCAGCGCCATTTTTGTTCTCGTTCGCGGTAGGTCATGCCGTTGTCTCCAGACGCACCCTTACCGCGACAATAAGCTGTTCGAGACATTTCTGGTTCAGTTGCAGCAAAAAGCCCAAGTCTGTACGAGAGCCGAGAAGCCTCGTGAGAATCTCAAGGAGCTTCTCTTTCGCGACGCCTCCGGTTTCCGACACGCCCACGATTTGTGTCACGGTCTCTGTTCAGCCCTTCTTCCGCACGTTTCCCGCGGCCGGCCCCTTTTGCCCCTTCACGATGTCGAACTCGACCCTGTCGCCCTCCGACAAGGACTTAAAGCCCGAACCCTGAATGGCACTGTGGTGCACAAAAATATCGCCGCTGCCATCCTGCGTGATAAACCCGAAACCTTTCGAATCGTTGAACCACTTCACTGTCCCTTCCGCCATGTGCCCGACTCCTTTCTTTTTATTCAAATACTGCGCGGATGATCAAGCCCATTTGATGCCTGTTTCACCGCACCGATCTCAGTTTTTCTCGGCCACTCTTATTTTCGCCTCTTTGAGTAGCTCGACGGCCTGGTCTATCTGATCCTCCGATAGGGAAATGCCGGCCGGTGTCGCCACCAGTTCACCGTCATCGCTCGTATGATGGACCCGAACATCGATCAGTTTCGCCTTCTTGCCGTCCCGTATCGTGACCAGTATCTTTTCTCTTGCCCTTACATCGATCTTTCCTACAAGCATGCCTCCTCCTTTTGTCGCAACCCGCTAGGGTACTTTTCAGGCCGCCTGGGCCAGGGCACTTCTCACTGTCTCGGCCGGGGCGTCCATGGATATCGGCTTCAATGCAAACCAGCGGATACCCGTCTGTTTACTCATCCTTCTCTCCCTTGTCGTGTACGAGGGCTGGTCGCCCTTTCGGCACGATAGATAGTGCTCTCCGCTGCAGTGACTGATAGAAATCGATCGAGCTCGTGTCTATCACCTTTGTCTTGTGGAGCTCGTATTGTCCTTCAGCCATTGCGTCCAGCCTTATGGCACAGTGAATGACGATACGGGTGCCGGCCTCTCCGGCATCGATCTTCGGCAGGTCGGATTCTTTCACGTTGCAGATGAAAGCGCCCTCATCGGTGCTCAACTGCATGACCACCATTCGGGGCTGTACGGGCATACGATTGATCATAATCCTCCTTAGTCTGCAAAATTGCGTCTTATCCCGTCGAACGTATAAACTACTTTCGCGGACTGCTCATCTGAGGGTAGCGAGAATACCCTTCTCAAGAAAGGCAATTACATGGAGGCCGGTGAGACCTGTGTGTCTTGTGGCCTACTTTACAGAAATCATTCCCGGTATGCCTAGGAATGGCTCAATCGGGAGACCGGAGAGTTCAGGAGAGTGCCGTTTCCGGCCGGGGCTGACGTATCGCCGATTGTCGATACACCGAACTTTAGTTTACCATCCCGATGAAGATTAAGCAAACAGGACGTGATTTAGCCACAGAAAAGCAAGGTTCCGGGATGGGTTTCAGTAACTGTCCGTCCAGCGGCCTTGGCTTTTGAAATACTCCTCGATCCTCGCGAGGCGCTCGCTCAGTTGTGCGTCCCCCTGGCACCGGGTATCTCGATGCCTCTGAATGGACCGGCAGGCGGTCTTCACCACGTAGTTGAAATTGTTTTCATGACCGAAGTAGCACTTACGGAAGAGCGGATCCAGATAAAAGAAGGTGAGGACTCCATCGGTATCTTCCCTGAGACAACTGTTAATAATCTCTATGTAAGAATCACTGATCGCCCTCTCATCTCCGGTAAGGTTTTTTGTCGCGAATGACCCCACATAGTCCACCACGTGCCTTCCCACGACAATCCGGGGATACGCCGCGACACTTGCTTCAAGCCTGTAGGCTCGCGCGATTGCTTGGCCATAAAGGTCGCCCCCGCTCAGCTCGGCGCATATGCCCGCTTCTATGGCTCCCCTGAAGAAAACCCCCTCCGCGAGCTGGGTCAGCATGAGCAGGCCGAGCTGGCGTAACAGACCGTACAGGGTTATAAGCGGCCGATGGCCCCTCTGTCCTGCAAGGTTGATCTTCAAGAGCCCGAGGTCGGTGAAGAACTGCACGCCTATTGCGGGCTCAATGCTCCTCCTTCCGACGAGCCGCAGTTGCCTGGAATCGAGCTTTTCCTTGACTATCTCCGGAACCGCGTGTGCCTTGTGCAGCGGACGGTTGAGGACCGTGATTCGCTCCCTGAAGCGCTCGACCGTCCCGAAGGTGGCCCGGGTCAGGCGGCTGAACGTCCGTTTGTCCTTTCCCGTTTTTGGGATCCCTGCAAATTCATCGAGCTTGTCTCCCTGGCCAAGTAGGTCGACCAGCGCCACGATATAGAAGCTGCCCGAGCTTTTCCTTGTGTGCTTCGGCCGTTGGTCCTTGCCCTGTTCTACGTTGGGCCAATAGTATCGTTCCTCGCCCGTCACCTCTCTGACTACCGTGCAGAAGTTCGGCATATCGGGATTCTCCTCCTCGTGCGTCAACAGAGCCTCAAGGATCAGCAGTCCCTCCAAAGGGCCGTCGTACTTGTCGACCCGGAACTGCTGGGAGTGCCACATAAATTCCCATCGCGTCTTTCTTGTAGGGTCGCGCCGGAGGTCGCTGCGTTTTTTGAACGTCTCAAAGCGGCACTCGCCGATCTCTTCGTTTCTCTTGAAACCGATTGCCGGCTTTGAGGTCAGATACTTCTCCACCAGGTAGTACCGCACCTCACCCTGAGAGTACTCGGCCCGCACACGGCGGTCCAGATTCACGTCCCGCGACAACAGGAACGTCTCTTCGATCAGCGTTTCCCGGTGATCGGGCAGCATTGAAAGGTTAATGTCCGAAATCAGGAATTTTCTCTCGATTTCTATGAAGTTGTCGGGCACTACTCTTGGTTCTTGTTTCACAAGAGCTCTCCTCTTGATACGCGGGAGGTATTGCCGGCGAATAAACGTTGTTCTTGTCTCGTTAAATCTTGCGAACGATCAGGGTCCAGTGGCAACCGGAAGACAAACCTCTCAAGGGCGTCACGATCTGTGCGGTCAACGAGCCTTCCCTTTAATACTGCCTGAAACCGACTCGTCAGGACGAGACCTTCACGTCGTGTTTGATGATGATTTCTTCGTGCATTCCGACCTCTGCCGCTGCAACGGGAATGAAAACGTCCGAAGGAACAGGGAGAGGGTCTGGATCTCGGGCGCCGCCCAATCTTCGCCAACGGCCATTATGCTGCCCCTATAAACGCGCTCTTCACTGTTTCTAGATGCG
>DATKNH010000156.1 GCA_035541455.1 Syntrophorhabdales bacterium | reverse complement strand
GACGGAAGAGGGTTTGCGTTGTTGGAAAAACGCTGCCTCCCTGCGCTTCCCGTGGCCGTCATCTGGGGAAACAGTGCTGCGCGTGTGACGCCGTAGCGTCCCATGAATTCTTCAACTCGTGCTGCAGCGATCTTCAGATCTTTGTTCTCTCTAAGGGCGCTCTGGATCAACTCAGTCAAAACAGGGTCCTCGAACTGCTCCCACCACTCTGTGTTGACAAGATCCTTCGCTTCCGGTTCCTCGACGCGCCACGACGTCGGTGAATCCACAGATGGACGCTTATAATCGGGACCGATCGCGCAGCCTGTGATCAGCAGAAAAACGGACATCAGAACAGAGAGCGAAAAAAGTACTGATGTACGCACGTCACTTTGCCCCTTTCGGCTCATCGACTCGTTCAGTGCCAATTGGTCCAGCCTCCTGTTTGTGCGCACTGCCTTTCTCCTTTTTCCAATCGACCACTTTTCCCACCACATAGAAAGTGACAGGAATGAGGAAAACAGCAATCAGTGACGCGGCAGCCGTGCCTCCCATCACCGCAGTGCCCATGATCTGCCGGGCCACTGCGCCTGCACCGCGGGAGAAAGCGAGAGGAAGGACGCCAAGAAGAAATGCGAAGGAGGTCATGAGAATCGGTCTGAGGCGCAGCCTGGCTCCTTCGATCGCAGCTTCAGCAAGAGGCCTTCCCCGTTCATGTCTCGTTTTTGCGAACTCGACGATCAGGATGGCATTCTTTGCGGAAAGGCCGATGAGCACGATGAGACCAATCTGGGCATATACATTATTGTTCACCGCGCTGCTCATCTGGTGGCGCAACGCTATCGCTGCAAATGCGCCGAATACAGCGACAGGCGTACCAAGAAGCACGCTGAAGGGCAGAGACCAGCTCTCATATTGCGCCGCAAGAATAAGAAACACGCAGAGAAGAGAAAAACCAAAAATAACCGACGCAGGTATGCCTTCCTGGGCCTTCCTTTCCTGGAAACTCATGCCGATGTAATCAAAACCCATCTCAGGAGGCATCGTCTCTTTGAAGACGTCTTCGAGGGCTGTCATGACCTGGGCCGAGCTGAAACCCGGTTTACCCGTGGCATATATCTGCGCCGCCTTGTAAAGGTTGTAGCGCATGGTGAATTCCGGACCCGGCCGAGACTCAATCGTGGTCAGCGCGGAAAGAGGCACGGGATCGCCCCTGTCGTTGAGCACGTAGAACTGCCCGACGTTCTCTGCCCTGGTACGATACTCTCCCTCGGCCTGGACATAGACCTGCCACTGACGGCCGAAACGGTTAAAGTAGTTGATGAAGTAGCCTCCCATGAAAGCCTGGAGCGTCTGATAGACCTGCGAGACGTCCACCCCCTGCTTCAGCACCTTTTCGCGGTCCACCTTCACATAAAGCTGCGGCACAGATGGAAGAAAGGTTGTCGTTACCCGCGCCATCTCCGGTCTCTTTCTCGCCGCTTCAATAAACTTGTTGACGTTCTCTGCGAGAAAGCTGATGTCCTTTCCCGCCCGGTCCTCAAGAACCAAGTTGGCTCCGCCGGCAAGCCCGATACCTGGTATAGCCGGCGGCTGAAAGGCATACGTGACTGCCTGAGGCAGCTTGCTCAATTCGTCGTTGAGGTGGGCCATAATGGCCTGGTACGATTCCTCCGGCTTTGTCCGGTATCTCCATTCCTTCAGCGTCACAAAAAAGAAACCGCTGTACGTGTTCTGGGCAAGACTCATCAGGCTGTTGCCGACCAGCGTCTGGTAGTGCTCAACGCCTGGTGTGTTCCTTATGATCTCCTCAATTTTTCTGCAGACCTGATCGGATCGTTGAAGCGAGGCAGCGTTGGGCAGGGCCACATTGATATACATATAGCCCTGATCTTCCTCAGGAAGGAATCCTCGCGGGACTGAATTGCCGAGAAGAATACCAACAACCGAGACTACCACGAGAAAGAGCAGACTGAGGGCGCTCTTACGGATCAGGCTTCCGCACACACTGAGGTAGGTTTTGGAGGCCCTGCCGAACATGGTATTGAACCACCTGAAGAAGGGACCCAGGAAGCTCCTGCCCTCTTTGCCCGGCTTGAGAATGAGCGCGCAGAGTGCCGGGCTGAGGGTAAGCGCGTTGAAAGCGGAGATGAGAACCGAGATGGCGATAGTGACCGCAAATTGCTGATAGAGCCTTCCGGTGATGCCAGGTATAAAGACAACCGGAATGAAGACTGCGGCAAGGATCAGCGCAATGGCCATCACAGGACCCGCAACCTCGCTCATAGCTTTGAGGGCTGACTCTTTTGGAGAAAAACCCTCCTCCATGTGGCGCTCGACTGCTTCCACCACAATGATGGCATCATCCACGACCAGACCGATGGCGAGCACCAATCCGAAGAGGGAAAGAGTGTTGATTGAAAACCCGAGCAGAGGGAAGACCGCAAAGGTGCCGATCAGCGAGACCGGCACGGCAAGGGTTGGTATGAGCGTGGCTCTCCATCCCTGAAGAAAGACGAACACCACCAGTATGACGAGTACTATAGCTATCAGAAGTGTCTTGAATATCTCCCGGATGCCTTCGCCTATGGACCGGGTGGTGTCGAGTGCAACAGTATAGTCGAGGTCCACGGGAAATCTTGTTTTTGCCTTCTCCATTACCTGCTTTACGCCTTCGACAATGGAAAGGGCATTGGAGCCGGGCAATTGATAGATGGCCATGATGCCGGCCGGCTGGCCGTTGAGCCGACCCAACAGGTTGTAGGTCTGCGATCCCAGTTCGATACGCGCCACATCACTCAAATGAACAATCGATCCGTCTGCATTAGCCCGTATCACGATCGATGCAAAGTCTTGCGGAGAGACAAGGCGGCCCTGGGTGCGAACCGTATAGGTGAACTCCTGTCCCGGGGGCACCGGCTCACTGCCGATCTGTCCCGCGGGGTTGACCGTGTTCTGCTTCTGAACAGCGTTGATAATATCGGGAACCGTGATACCCAGCTTGCCGAGCGTATCGGGCCTGACCCATATGCGTATCGCGTAGCGGTCGGCACCGTACACGCCCACCTGCGCCACGCCCGGCACACGCACAAGTTGGTCGTTGAGGTTGATGAACGCGTAGTTCGCGAGGAATCGTCCGTCATATGTCTTATTGGGAGAATGGAGCGCGATCAGCATCAATGGGGCAGCTCTCGACTTCTGTATAGTGACGCCGTAATTGCGTACGTCTGCGGGGAGCTGGCCCTGAATCTGGTTCTGACGCATCTGGGTGAAGATAAGATCCGTATTCGGGTCAGTCTTCACGTCAAAGTTGACGAACATACGCATGGTGCCGTTGCTTGCGTTGACTGAATACATGTAGTTCATGTTGTCAACGCCGCTGATCTGCTCCTCCATGGGCGTTGCCACTGATTGCTCAAGCGTCTCTGCGTCAGCGCCTGTGTATCGCGTGAAGATCTGAATCTCCGGTGGAACGATTTCCGGGAATTGGGCAACCGGTAAGCCCACCATGGCAATGATTCCGAGGATGATGAACATCACGGAAATAACCATCGCCACAATAGGCCTATTTATGAAGAACTTTGACATAAGGGCGTGTCTCCCTATTTCTTCCCGGTTTTTTGGGGCGTCTGCGGCGACTCTGCTCTTACGAGCACAACCGTGCCCTGTTTCACCTTCTGGAGCCCTTCGGTGACAACCCGTTCACCCGGCTTCAAGCCATCATCTATCACCCACAAGCCGTCGATCTGTTGACCAGCTTTTACCGGCCTCATTATCACCTTGTTGTCCGGACCCACCACGGCCACCTGGTATCCTGCCTGCAGTTCCATGACGGCCCGCTGCGGCACGAGAAGAGCGCCCTTCTTAACCTCTGTCTGCGCGCGAACCCTGGCGAACTGTCCGGGCCGGATCACGTTGCCGGGATTGGGAAAAAGCGCTGCGACTTTGATGGTACCGGTTTTTATGTCCACCTGTCGGTCTGCGAAGGCGAACGAGCCAGTATGGGGATGCACTCTTCCATCGGCAAGTATCAGCTGGAGCGGCATGCGTTGCCCATGCCCCTGACCGTTCTGCACGTACTTAAGATATTCCTGCTCATTCATGAGGACGTAAACCTTGATCGGATCCACGGTCGAAACCGTCGTCAACTCCTCGACGGAACCCGGACCGACAAGGTTGCCCAACTGCGCCCTCGCAATGCCCGCTATGCCGTCTATCGGGGAAGTGATCTTGGTGAACCCAAGGTCGAGCGTGACTTTGTCAACGAGGGCCTGGAGTGCGATCACCTGCGCATGCGTGGCTGCCTCGGCCCCCACCGCATCATCGTAGTCTTTCTTGCTCACTGCCCTCTGCTCTACAAGAGGCTTGATCCTTTCGAGATTGGCCTTTGCCGTTCCCCAGCGTGCCTGCTGCTCCGCGAGTTGTCCCTTTGCCTGCTCCAGAGCAGCCTGGAACGTGCGCGGATCGATCTCGAAAAGGACCTGGCCCTTCCTGACAAAATCGCCTTCGTTATAATCGCGCTTTATCAGGTAGCCCTGCACTTGTGCACGGATGGTCGCATTTACGAGGCCGTCTGTAGAGGCGGTCCACTCCGAGTAGAGCGGCACATCCTTTCTGGTAACCTCGGCTACCTCAACCATGGGAGGGGCTGAAGCGTCCCTCGTCCCCGCCCTCTCGCATCCGGGCAGGAGAAGTGTCGCTATGAAGATCATGAGGAAACTCCCGCAAAAAAATTCTGCCACCTTACACTTACCCGCCATTCACGGTCCTCCTCAACGAAACTGCACCGGCTCTTTCCGGTGTAGCTTTTTTGCGCGCACGCTCTTGAGCATTCCTACAAATAACGTACCAGATTGTTCATCGATACAGCCCCTTCCCCGGCGGAAAGCCGCCGTGAGGGACAACCATCTTTTATCGGACCACAGCCCATTCACCACAGCGGGATACTTCGACAATGTATGCGAGTCACGATAACAAGGCAGGTTCAAAGAGAGAGTGATGTCCGGTAACAGCAATGAACCCAACACTCCAATTTCTATGCGTGCGCCGCTGACAGTCGCGGCCAACTGCGGCTGAAACGACGTCCTTCGCCCAGCCTAAAACAAGGAGCCGCACAAGCGGTTCAGCTCTTTTCGTTCCGCAAGACGTGAAGCAATGCATCACGACGCTCCCCAGCCGTGAGAAAATACCATATCTAATGAAGAAAAAAAAGCAAAGAGTCATTAGATTGACACGCT
>DATKNH010000155.1 GCA_035541455.1 Syntrophorhabdales bacterium | reverse complement strand
TGTTTTGGCCGGCGAATGCCAGCACGACAGAGGTGCTGCCTCGCCTGGCAACCCGGCTACCCTATTCCGCACGTCGCAGAACTTAGGCCCGTGGCTTTGCGTCCCACCCTTTCGGATGGTTTGCCCTTTTCAGGTTCGTTTTCGTTATCGTCCCTCTACCGAGAAACTTTATAAGCCTAAAGGCTTAGGGGGAGGCTCGAGAATTTGTTCAAGATTCCGAAATCGGGAATTAGGACGTGCTGGTTCGCCGCTGGCGCACAAACTCAATGACCCCGGGCAGAATGGAGATTAAGATGATGGCGAGGATGACAAGCGAGAAATTGCGCTTTACGATCGGAACGTTGCCAAACAAATAGCCTGCTAACACCAGGATGGCTATCCAGCCGACCCCTCCTGCGACGTTGTAAACGATGAAGCGCGCGTAGGTCATGCTCCCGATACCTGCAACAAAAGGCGCAAATGTGCGTATAATGGGAACGAAGCGCGCTATGATGATCGTCTTGCCGCCATATTTTTCGTAAAATCGGTGAGTGCGGTCAAGATATTCGCGTTTGAAGAATCGCGATTTCTTGCGGGTGAATACCTTGGGCCCTACCAAATGGCCGATCCAATAATTGACCGTGTCTCCCGCAACCGCCGCTATAGAGAGTGATACGACTATCCAGGTCAGACTCAGAGAGCCGAGAGCAGCAAATGTACCGGCGGCAAAGAGCAGGGAATCTCCCGGAAGTATGGGTGTTACGACAAGACCGGTCTCACAGAAAATAATGAGAAAGAGTATGAGGTGTGTCCAGAGGCCATAACTCCGTATGACCATGTCCAGGTGCTTGTCCAGATGGAGAATGAAACTGATGGCCCACGCGAAGAGTTCTGTCATTTCGGCGACAAAAGATAGCATCATCCCGCTGCCAATACAAGATTTGAGGCCCGCATTTTTTTCTGGACAGGTTTTGGGGGGTGTGTTACAAATGGAACTTACCACCAGAAAATTCAATTTAACCTACATCACCGCTGACTATGATGAGAATTCGACGATTACTCCGAAGGGCTTTTATTCCTGTGACTATCATGATCGTGCCTCATTCAAAGTCCAGGTTGCTGCGTCTCAAGGTGCCGCTGACGGTGCTTGTCGCTATTCCTGTTCTGTGGGGCTTGGGCACCTTTTATGTCCTCTCCGTGGGCGTGCAGACCGCGCAGTATGTCGACATGAGCAGGAAACTATCGTACTTCTCCAGCCAGTTCTTTGAAATGCGTCACACCCTGACATCACTTCAGACTGCAGAGGAAGAGTTCAGGCGCCTCTTTTCATTGAAATCAAAGAAAAGAGTGCTCGAGGCGATCAATCCAAATGAAACCGGCAATCCGGACCTCGAACTCCTGAGAAAGCAAGTGGCAGAAGCGGTGGCCTCTGTCGCGGAGATCAAGCGATTCATGCGCGAACAAAGGGATGCCTATTTTGCCACGCCCGTCGGGTGGCCGGCGCCCGGCGCCCTGAGTTCCGGCTTTGGAAAAAGGGCCAAGCCGCAAACCGGCGAGCCGGCGTTTCATTCAGGCCTGGACATCAGGATGCCTTCGGGTACACCAGTGAAAGCCACGGCCGACGGCATCGTGATCGTCTCGGGCTGGGTGGGTGGCAATGGAAATATCGTGGTCGTGGAGCACGGTCATGATTACAGCACTGCCTACGCCCACAACAAGCATAACTTGGTAAAGGTGGGGCAGAGGGTGAGACGCGGGGATACGATAGCATTGTCAGGAGCCACCGGCAACGCCACAGGCCCTCACCTTCACTACGAAGTGTGGAAGCGGGGCATCCCCACAGATCCTATCTCATTCTTAGAGGAGAAGTCGTGATGTTCGGAAAAAGGGAAACTACTTTGACGACAATAATCGGGCCCGATTCCAGTTTGAAGGGAGAGTTGCAGTCAAAGGGCACGGTAAGAATAGACGGCACCTTCGACGGGGATGTTCAAGCGGATTGGACGATCGTCGGCGAATCGGGGCTGATACGGGGAGATATAGTCTCAAGAGGCGCAACTGTCGGCGGCAAAGTGGAGGGGTCGATCAGATGCAGCGAATCTGTGGAGATAACACCCAAAGGACAGGTACGCGGCGATATATCGACATCAAAACTTTCAGTGGCAGAAGGCGGTCTCTTTGAAGGGCGCTCACATATGCTGAGGGCGGCCGAGAGCGAGCGATCGACGGTGCTTCCGCTGATACCACCCGAAAAATAAGTTTCGACTTGCCTTCATTCATATAGCTTCCGGGTACCCACGCAAGTGGGTGTTGCACCCCTTCTCACTCCGACGTGCTTCAGTACGCCTCCGTTCGCCGGGGTTTGAGCGACCGGGTACCCGCCTGTGGGTGCTATTCTTGAATGCACGCCGACACGATCTTATCAGCTTAAGACGAACGTTAGGTCTGCAAGGTCGATGCGATGAACGCCTGAATAGCTTCGAAGTATTGATCCATGCCGGCAAACATGATGTCGTTGTGATCTGCTCCTGGGATAATGAGCAGCTTCTTCTCAGCGCTGCCCAGATTGTCGTAAAACCTTCTCGCTTCTTCCACTGGTACGAGCGTATCCTCTTCGCCATGGATGATCAGCGTGGGGAGCGTTATGTTCCGTACCATGGCCAGTGCTTCCTCCATGATCCGATCCGCAACGTCATCCATTTGCAGGGAAAGGCCGATGTGCTTCATGACCGGAAGAATACTTACAAAACCGCTCTCGATGATAAGAGCCCTGAACTTATTTTTCCAGCGGCATGCCAACTCGGTTGCAGAGATGCTGCCGAGCGACCTTCCCATGACCCAGAGACCGCCCCTGAGTCTCCTTTGCGAAATTTCTTCCTTCACTGCCTTGAATATCACATGACAGTCACGGGAAATCGCTCCGAGAGTCGGAGAGCCACCGCTCGCACCATACCCTCTGTAATCTGACACCACGAGGTTCAATGCTTTCCGGTTATACAGGGGAGCGATGTGATCATAGTCGCTCACGACCTCACCGTTGCCGTGAAAATAAAGGATCAGAGGCCAGTGCTCCTCTCCAATGTAAAAGCGGCATGAGACATTGACGCCTGGCTCTACCGGAACAAGCAGATCAAATGCATTCGCTGGCGGAGATGTGAAATCCTGACGAGGATAGAAGATGTAGCTCAAGAGATGTGAAACATCGACCGGTGTATAATCAGGCATGACGCCACCTTACGTATCCTACTAAAATATGATAAAGTAAGCAAGGTTATGTACGCATGCGGCCGGGCTTCAACCGTTAGGGGTGGCACTTGAGCATATCATATGGAATAGCGCAAGAGATTGGCCTGCGCCCGAGTATGGAAGACGCTCACGCCATTTACGACATAAGCGAAGAGGGTCTCTTCAGCGCAGAGGTGTATGACGGGCACTCGGGGAGAAATGCTGCTGATGTCTCTGCGGAAATGCTGACTCCTCACTTCTTATCACTCTTGAAGTCAAAGCGCTTCGGTTCAGTCTATACAAAAAGTGATTACGGCGAATTGCTGAGGGAAGCGTACCTGGCTACTGACGACTACATCGTCAAGCGCGGCATTCGGAGCGGTACCGCTGCTGCCACACTACATATTTTTGATGAAGTGTTCCTT
>DATKNH010000154.1 GCA_035541455.1 Syntrophorhabdales bacterium | reverse complement strand
AACTGAGAGTTGTTTATTCCGACATTTCTCTGCGCGTTTAAACTTGGGACGTTTGTGTTGACGGTTAATGGCATGATCTCCTCCTTGATCTTTTTTTCGGGATAGCTTCCAGCCACCCCTTGATGTTAGGTACCCCTGGTCCGTGGATCTGCTTCCTTCACCTCCTTGCTGGACCGAGGTTTCTGGTTTCCTATGATCAAGTTGTCGGGAGTTGTGCTTTTAAACTTAATAGTAAAAAGGTATTAACAAGAAGAAATCAGAATCTTTCTGCAGCTGCTCGAAAAAAAAACAGAGTGATACCTCGCGAGGAGTTATAAGATATCGCTTTACCATTCAGTCAACGTTTTGCACCCTTAGAGCAGGCTAACCTTCCTGAAGAGTTGCAGGACAAAATTACACGGGGATTATGCGAAGGCTCCTCCCTCGTGAATCAGCTCCTGGTACAGCAACGCTAGCTCCCGTTGCAGGTTTGTATTTTGGGGATTGAGTTGAATCCCGTATTCGTAAAGAGCGATTGCCTTATTACCCTCCCCTCCCGCGAGATACAGGCGGGCAAGGAGAGCGTAGAGTTCATCCGACCAGGGCGCTAGTTCGAGGGCTTTACTCAGAAACATCTCCCCTGAATCCGTGTTGCCGTTTTCTATTGCCAATAGCGAAAGGTCCCGGTAGATTAGAGGGTTCTCCGGGTCTATCTGGAGCGCGTTAGCGAAGGCGTCTACTGCTTTCTGGTTCTCTTTGAGCTTAAGATAAGAGTGGGCCAGGCCGTACAACGCCGCGACAAGCTCTGGAGATTGACCACCGGCACGCTCCTCGGCCGCGCTGAGATACGCCTTGGCTGCGCGTTCGTAGCTTCCCACTTTGAAATAAAAGAGACCTGATTCAAGAGACCCTCCACAACTCTCTTCTGCTCTTCGTACGAGGTCTCCAATTCTGCTCTTTCGTTCCTCCCATCCGCAGATCTTGCTGTTGCAAGTTTCCAGGAGAGCACCGACCTCGGGTACCAGCCCCGCGCGCAAGCCATGCGCCTGTGCGTTGATTCCTTTGAGAAGGTCGCGTGCCTCGTAATACCGGTACTGACGCATATAGAGTTCGGCAAGGATCAAATCAAGTTCATGGGCACGGACAAAACCGGAGTTGATCGGTCCTCTTTCGGAAGGTGGCGATTTCCCGGTGTCCATGTTCCGTAAGGCTTCGAAATACTTCAGGGCCAGCGTGACCCTCCCCGCCTTTCTTGCCGCCTTGCCGGCGGCGTATAACCGCTCCATCTGCGAAATTGCCTCATTCTGCAGAATCCGATTGATTCCCTTTTCCTGCGTTACGTTGCGCATCAACTTTTCCAAGCCTTTAACAAATAAACCTGTCGCCCTCAGGAGCTGGCTATAGTAAGTGGTTCCCCTTTCTAGCTGCGCGTCCAGACGTTCCAGCTTATCTTCCATCTCATCTATTTCTATAACAGCCTGCCGCTTCAAATAAAGCTCCAACTCGTAATGGTAGGCGGCGATAAGGTTGAGGATTGGATGGCGCACTTTCGTCGTGAGGCTCTCTATCCTGGAAAGAATCTCGTGAAATTCTTGCGTCTCCTCCCTGCCATTTTTGCGTAAATTCTGAACCTTCCGAATATATTGCAATATCTGCCGCGCATGCCTTCTTATTTCCTGCAGCTTGTCTCGGGCCCTTCGAGCCTCTTGGGCCAGACCCTCCAGGTTGTATGTGACTTCGGTTTCTGCGCATCGGGCGATCTCTGCAGCCACATCCTGCTCCGGTCCCTCACAGTGCTCTTGGATAACGTCACTCAGCCTCGCGTTGGCAGCACCAACCAAGGGCAGCCCTCCCTCTGTTGCGTTGATGACCGTACAGGTAGACGTCTTGATGTGATTCTCAAAAGATGTCTTGAAACTGAGAAAAGAAGGGAGTGTGTATCTCTTTTCCCCAAAAATGTCCAGAATGGTGTCGGCTCCATTGCGCAAGTCGTAAGGCCCCCCTTCGCTCAGCAGACTGGAGGCTTCGCCTGCATGGACCTTCTCCTCAAACGAGAGATCCAGGCCGATGAGTGCTATGGTAGAACAACCAAGATACTCCGCGGCAGCAAAGCCCAGGTGAGCAACAGAACCACCGAAACAGAGTATGCTGCCCTTGTCCTCCCAATATTGGCGCAGCCACAAGGCAACCGCGTTCTGCTCAGACATGTTCATAAACAACGGGCCCGGATAGATATTGACAATCTCCGGTGTGTACTGGGTGAGGCACACGAATGGTACGTGTTTCAGGAGGGGGTTGTCCTTGTAGAATGCGACGTTTTCGGGCAGGGGGTCTATGGCGACCAGGAGGTCGGGAAGTATGCCTGCGGCAAGAAGCGTGGGAAGCGCTGCATCCACTGCAATAATTACACTGCTTCGCTTGGCTTTGGGCAGCAGGTGAAGGTTCTTCTCCAACGATGGCCCGGCAGCTACGACAATGGCTGTTCGCCCTTTGAAAAGGTTTTTCAATGCTGTTACACCAGGCTTCCTCAGGATGTTTGGCACATTCTGCATGAAAGCGTCTGCGAAGTCTTTCCCCAGACCAACAACTGTTCCGACATTTGCAAGGGTGAGTCGCTTCTGGTCATCCAGCTTTTTCCGGAACCTATCGTATGCTGCCTCATTCAAGCGCCGAGATGGGTTGTCGGCAACCATGTACCACGTGCCGTTCACAAGGTGGTGATGGTACTTTTCTAGAAATGAAAAATTGTCCACTTCCGGTCCGATGAGGATTTCCACCTTTTCAGACGCCAGCACATCAGTGAGTTCCCGTGCTTCCAGCGCTGTTTTAAACAGCTGCGGAGTTGCCTCATAGATGATCATCGCGTGCCCGGTTTCGAAGTGCTTTAGAACTTCCTGCGCCAGATATCCAAGGCCGAACCCAAGAAGCACAATAAGGCCTTCTTTCTCATTCTGGTTGGGTCGCAGGATTTTGAGGCGATCAGTGATCTCCCTGGCGCACTTTACAGGATCGTCTGCTCTGTCGATGCGTACCTCTTCCCCGCAACTCTTCGTGAATACCACCGTCGGTTCACCACTATCCGCGTTTGCTAACCGCACTATGGCTTCATCTATACCGTCTGACAGGATTGTGTCAGCAAGCTGAGGGCGGTGTTTCTTGAGAACTTCTAGATTCTTTTCAAACTGGTTCATCTCTCCCCCTATTGGCTTCAATGCCCAGTGCGGTCTACCACCTTTATTCAACCTCTACCCATCCCGGTGATGCTACACGTAAAGCGCAGCGGTCCGGGGACTTCTTCAGTCCGACTTTCGTCAAGCTCTCCGCAGGAAAACATGACCCTTCCAAAAAAGGAGGGGGTTGCCTGACGGAATGTGACCATGGGCATCGCAGCGCAGATCGATTGATCCATTCTTATGGCGAGGGCCTTGGTGGAGTCGCCGATAACAACGAGACCCTCGGTAGCGCCAAGACCCGTCGACGCAGTCACAACACTCGAAGCGGGCGCATTATGCGCAACCGTCTGCCCGTTCAGCCTGAAAATCTCCCATCCGGATCCACCGTTGTGCGTTGCGAAAAAGAGGTGTGCTGGATCGTACGACTCGGGCATGAGTGTCATAAATGCTGTTTTGAACGATCCGGCAGGTATTTTCGCCCAGTCAAACATGTAGTCGAGGTCGATCTGGGGCCGGTTTCTGTAGACTTTGAATAGTTTCTTGATGGGTCCGGCCTGCGTCGGTACCACAGTCGAGATCTCTATCCATTCTTCTCCATGATGCGAACCCCTACGTATTTCTGCCTCGACTGCCGTGAGATCGGTAAGCTGTGGCTTCCCGGGCCTTTGGAGCACGGTGTTCCCTGAATACCAATCGGCGCTGAGAGCGATGTCTTCAAAATAGCCGTGTGGTACGGTGCCCAGTAACGATTCGGGATAGAGTGCGGGGAACACCAGACTCCGCAGGGCAAGCCCGCGCCTGAGGTTAAAGAGCCCTACGACAGCGGGCGTTGTTATCCTTAAAAACTTCCCGTCTGACGAGCATTCGCGCATGTGCATGCTTGATTCTGACCCGGCTGCTTTCGATCCCTGCCCGTTGGGGAAAAAGGAGCCGCGAAGGCCGTTCAAGCTAATTGTCAGTGGACGCGCTTTCGATCTCTTTTTCGGCCTGGTCGCAGGCGCCACATCGGATAATAGCTTCTCGACCTCTGCCAGAAAACCAGCCCAGCGTTCTGGCGTTATGTGCGTACGGAAATCGCTTGACCAGAAATAACAGAGCCTCTTTTGAAGGTTTCTAATTTCGTGGCTAGTCTCCGCGGCTCTTTCATGCTCAAATTCTATGCGCTGATACAGCCGGTAACAGAGGGTATTCACGTACAGACTATCTCTTCCGGTGACTGACCATCTCGTCACGTTGTATTTTGGCTGCTTCTTAACGGGTATGGGTTGCACAACGGACTCCAGAGAGAGAGGCATATGCGATACAGCCGGTACCGACGGAGATTTGAGCGTTTCCGAAGGGAAGATGAGTTGAAAACGGGGATCCGATTGCAGACGCTCGTAGAAACTCGCTATACGTGACCATTCTTGCGGTTGTTCCAGTTCTGGTTCAGTCGCGAACCTACCCGGGCGGAAATCGAATATTTCAGCATCGCTACCGTACAAGCAGTGGTACCTCCCCTTCTCACTGCAGAGCCCGTCAAGATACGAAAGCAATTCGCCGGCCTCTATATCGCTGTGTGCGTAACGCTGGAACTTTTGAAAGGATATGGAGTCATTCCATATGAGCGGTATCCTGAAGCCCTCAGTGCCTGTTGCCAACTGCGGATAGTACCTGTATTCCTCGCACCATTCCGGATGAAGCGTCCTGGGATTGTTCCACTCCATGACGATCGCCTTCGCACCAATACGAAGGTAGTGCTCCACAATGCCTGCTGAATATGCCTGCTCGTTGACATACCATATGTCAGGGGTCACACCGAGCAGCCTGTTGTATATCTCACGACCGATCTCAAGATTCCATGCATTCACACTCGCCGGAACCAACGGACCTATGAGCTGCGCATATCCTGCACCTATGAGTTCCACTGATCCTGAATGGACGGCTCTCCGCAGCTCTTCAGTCCAGGCCCTATCCAGCGCCTCGGCGACTTCTAGCGTGTAGCCAGGCAACTCGATCGCCAACGGCACATGTCTTTGTCTCGTCAGAGAGAGAAGCGGCCAGAAACAGCGCTTGATAACCTCTCTCCGCTTTGCTTCTGAAATCGACGAATAGGCGAGATTCAGGTGAAAGATACTGTAGAGTTTAAGCATTGCCTATCCCAGAGGGCTTCCACCCGCGGCAAGCCATCCACCGTCAACGTAGATCGACTGTCCCGTAATGTAATCTGACGCATCGGAAGCCAGAAAAACGGTGACTCCCGCCAAGTCGGCAGGTAGCCCGGCCCTTCGCATCGGTATCAGCCCCAGAAACCTTTCTCTGATGGATTCATCACGAAATATATCCTCGGTCATGTGTGTTCTGAAACGGCCGGGGCCAATTGAATTGACGGTGATGCCTGACGAAGCCCACTCTACTGCCAGCGCTTTCGTGAGTTGACGGATCGCACCTTTGCTCGCCACGTAAGGGGCGATGTTAGGGATACCGATTTCTGCTGTAAGGGAAGAGACCATGATGATCTTACCTCTTCCCTGCGGTATCATGCACCGAGCGGCGGCCTGACAGGAGAGAAAAGCGCCTGTTAGATTGACGCTGATCATGCGGTTCCATTCCTCCGAAGTCAATTCAATGGCGGGCTTCCTGAGCTGTGCGCCTGCTGCCTGCACCAGTATGTCAAGCCGTTTGAATTTTCCCAGGATTTTCTGCATGAGAGAGGAAACCTGCGCCGCATCAGTCACATCTACCGCCTGGATAGAAACACGCTCGTCACGGCCTGAAATCTTCTCTCTTGCAGACTCCAACCGCCTGAGATCCCGCGATGCGAGCACGACCGTAGCACCCGCATCCAGCAGAGCCCCGGCCATGGCCAGACCGAGATCCCCGCTTCCTCCGGTAATAACAGCGACTCTTCCCTCTAACAAGAACTGCATGGACGTATCAACCATACCCATCGGGCTGTCAGTGTCACTCTCGTCTGTGGCGCCCCCACCACGCGTTTTTCGTCCAACCGCCATCAATAACGATCTGTTGACCGCTGATGTGGCCTGCTTCGTCTGAAACCAGAAACGCGATCAGTGCGGCCACGTCAGAGGTCTCGCCTATTCTTGCGAGCGGGGTGCGCCCGATCATGCCCTCCTCTACCTCAGGGCTCTGGGAAAGAAAGAACGAAGTGCGGGGCGTCCTGATCGGGCCCGGGGCGACGGCATTGACGGTGACACCGTACCTGCCCCATTCTACGGCCAGTGCCCGGGTAAGCCCTTCTACGCCGGATTTTGCAGCATTGTAGGCCACCCTCTCCGGATAGGTGGCTACTGTATGAAAACTCGTCATATTGACGATCCTGCCGTGCCTCTGTTTCAGCATGGGTGTACCAAACACCTTGCAGCTCAAGAAAACCCCATCCAGATCGGTCCTCAACAGGGACCTCCATGATTCGAATTTCATTTCCTCGCTTTTTACGGCCTGGGCTGGTGCTGCGGCACAGGTGACCAGTATGTCGATCTTTCCTTTCTTTCGGAGAATCTTCTCACGCACTGCAAGAAGGCTTGTCTCTTCCGCAACGTCACAGACGCAGTACATTGCCCCTGGTCGCTTTGTAGCGAGTTTGCTGCAGACGGATTTTACGTTCGTCTCGGTACGTGCGAGGAGTACGACCTCTGCCGACAGGCCGTGGAGCCGTTCGGCGACGGCCGCTCCTATCCCGCTGCCGGCGCCTGTAATGACAGCAATCTTTCCCTTCAGGCTTCTCAATCACCACCTCCCCGATGGCGCTCCTCGGGGTGAGGAGACTCCTCAAGCACGAAGCGGCCAATCTGGGTAGATCCGTAATCTGTTCTTTTGGCAAGCCGGTCAAAGGCCTGTTTATAGGGTTCCGGCACAATACCCGGCGGCGCATTGGACCCAAAACTGCTGGCAGCCACAAGGCGCAATCCGGCCTCCTCAAATAGACGCCGGAGGGATCCCCGTCCGTAAAGCACCACGTGCTCGAGAGGAAGGTAGTGCTCCCATAGTTCTCCTAGCACCTCCGCCAGGAAACCCAACCTCGGCGTCTGTACGATCACTGTCCCGCCGGGTCTCAGACAGGCCTTCAGGTGGTTAATCAGCGCTGCTGGTTCGGGGATATGCTCCAGAACATCCCACAAGAATATGAAGTCAAAATCCTTATCACTCGATTTGAGGGTGTGGTATCCCTTCCGAGCGACTTGGACGAGTAAATCCTCCGCAATATCAAAGCCGCTTAAATCCTGCTTCCGGCATCCCAGCGACACGCAAAAATCGAGGAAGAAACCGTTCGCGCAACCGTAGTCAAGGATCCTTTTCTGCGAGAGCATGTCCGGCATAACGTGTACGTCGGCGAGCGACATCCCGTACTCTCTAAAAATGGTCCCCCTGTTGGCCTCGCTGAACCGGTAACTGTGGGACACGGCCCCAGGGCTCTTGCGCTGAGCATAGCTCATGCGGTAATACTCCTCTAGCTCCGCAGCCGAGGGCAAGGGCCAGATGAATTCTGATTGGCAGCTTGCACACCGTAACCACGTAGAAGAGATGCCACCAAAAGATTTTGAGACCACCGTGTGTGATTGATCGAAGGAACAGACCGGGCATGCTGCTTCGGGCTCTTGCCGCTTAAATTGTGCTGTCGTCCGCATCAAATCTTCTCCCAATGTTTCTTCTTGGCGAGATACGCCCAGATATATGAAACATGGACTCCTGGTTCACCGACCACCGGGTGATACCCCATCGGTATCGTGGACCAGCTACGATCAGCCACAAACCAGGCAGCCTCAGCCGGTGTACCGTCGCACCAGACGCCTCTGCCCACCTGAACAGCTCTTTCAGAACCACCTTGCAAAAGATAGAAAAAAACTTCCTCGAAGCCCAGTTCGGCATTCAACTCAAAGTGATGCGGGAGGCTCGACCAGGTCCCATATCCCCGGTGCTTGGTTATGCCCAGCCTCAGATGCGGCGCAGGCCCGTTTGGCTTAAGGTAGTGGTATACGTCTCTCTGTGCATTACCTTCACCTACTACGATGTGATGCGCCTGTTCTGCACTGATCACGCTACTCGTACCTGATGCACTGCACACCACGCGATCAATATCCGAGTCCTTCAAGTAGACCTTCGCCACCTCCTGCCCTGTCTCAATTGTGAGCACCTCTGCTTCGCCTGTAACCCGGAGCGTCAGCAGCTTCTTTTCGTTGTTCCACGGGTACGACATAGCGTCCCTCCATCAGATTGTTAAGTGCAAACTCTATAGCACGTTTCCTTTCGAATGATGTTCCGATTGCAAAACGCCTCCCGATACAGTCCTCGGCTCCCTTATCAATAAGAGCCATGACACTGGCAAAGAGCTCCGGATTCCGAAACTCAAAGTAGCGGTGCCACAGCCCGAGATCGAGCCTCTCCCTGAGCGCCAGGGCTACGAGTCCACCTGCAAAGTCCGCACCACGGGCGGGCGTACTGGCTGAGCTGTCCCAGCCACCCGACAGACGTGGCGTGAGTTCGATGATATGCGGCCCCTTTTTGGTGAGCATGATATCCGCCTTTAAAATGTGGCCTCCTCGTTCACGACCCATACCTATCGCAATACCGGCTCTGCGCACCAGCTCGCAGACACGCATCTTTGTTGCGGCATCGTGGAGGGCTGGATTGATATGGCCTATTTCGACGCCCCATGAGAGATTGTCGTATCCTGCCGTCTTCAAGGAGTTGAAGAGAAGAAAATCCTTCCGGAAAAGACGGTCTACCCAATTCAACCAATACATGGTACCGTTATACCAGAGCGTTTCGACCGACTGTTCCGCGATTTCGTGCTCCAGGGGATATAGAAGCTCCTCGACTAAGACGAGACCCGTAGTCCCAGCGTCTTTGGCACGCTGGAATATTTCGTTGCTGATTGTCTCACCTTTCCGGACTACGCAGAAGCCTCTGCTTCCGGAATTATCCGTTGCTTTCAGCACACCTTCTCCGCCAATCTCCCTCAGAAACTCGCGGGCCTCGCGCATGGTTCTCACAACCTTGAAGCGAGGCTGGGGTATGCCGGCCTGTGTAAGCGTCTGCCTCGTCATGTGCTTATGCCTGCAGTTTCGTGAAACTGCCGGGCTAATTGCGTGTAACCCTAACCGTCTCCCGACGCGGGCCACGCTCTCGTGACAATCAGCGGCGGGGCAGATCACAGCCTTTATCCGCCATTTCTGTCGTAGCTTGTCGGCAGCTCTCATGTTGCCTGCTATATCAAACGTATCGAGATGCACGACCTCGGCCGCGTACTTAGCGCAGACACAAGTATCATTTCTGTCGGTGACGATAAGCTTGTAGCCGCGTTCGCGAATCCTGCTTGCCGCGAGTTCCTGCATGGGGCCGCCGGCAAACATCCAGATCGCCTCTTCTATTCTTCCTGGTTTACCCATCACCCTCCTACTCTTGGCTGTATGGCTTTTGCGCGAAGAGCACCACCTCCCGCCCTACGTTCCAACTCGCCAAAAAACGGTAAAGTTCTCTGCGAAACTCCTTCATCCCACCGGCTGCGAGGTTGAGCTCGAATGCCATCCGTTTTGCATGGCAGGATCGCCCCAGGGGATCATTACCAAGGTAGTCCTCGCCCATGAGGAGAAACATTTCCATGGGAAAGGTTGTTGTCTTGTGGATGAGGGAGAATCCGCATCGCACAAGTAGTCTGGTTAAGGAATCAAAATCAAAATAATTGATGTGATGCGGTGGCGCAGCCCAGTAAACGGGCTTGCCCAGGGCTTCCCTCACGGCGGCCTGCAGAGGGCTGAAATCGTTCGGAACCTCGACACAGACGATTCCTCCAGGCCACAAGAGCTCGTGAGTCTTCGAGAGTATCGCCGCAGGATCTGTAACATGCTCCAGCGTCAGAGAGAGATTGACCGCACCGAAGTGCCCGAGGCTTTCGTTGGGTAAATCCTCAAAGAAACCTTTATGTGTAAGAATGCCCTGCCCGGCTGCGTAGCGCACGCCCTGCTCCGAAGGTTCTATCCCCAAAACTTCCCATCCACGTTCTTTCCCACGCTTCAAAAACAGCCCAAGAAAACTCCCTACATCGAGTATTCTCAGGTGGCCTGCACTGACAAAGCGTTCCAGAACATCGTACCTATCGTCGTAGACGAGCCTCCAGTAGTCGCTCTCGCGTAACGTCTTTTCGATCCAATCGGGGTTTTCCGACGCGTAGTACTCTTTCTCGTAGATTCTTTTCAGATCGTCTGGCATCGGAATAGGGTTTACGTGCTTAAAGCCGCAGATGCCGCAATCGATCACCTCAAACCCATTGCTTACGCTCAGGGTCTCACCCGGATGTGTTGCACCCATAGTAGCCCTCTCCCTCTCACGTGGCTTGACTACTCGTCTGCTGTGTGCCGGCAATCATACCCACAGCCTTTTCAACAATCCTTTCTGCTCCTCCGCCGTCAATAGTTTGGAGGGCTATCCTCGACATGGCGGCTCGTATCTTGATGTCGTTCCAAAAACCTTCCACTGCATTTCCAATTACTGCCTCAGAGAGATCGGCGTGGAAGCCGAGTGGCGACGCAAAGCCAAGCCTGCGCAGTTCGCTTTCACTAGGTTCGTCCTCACGGTAATTGCTTATGATTATGGTCGGAACTCCGAGATACGCGAGTTCGTATATGGACGTCCCGAGGGCGGTAATGGCAAGTCCCGCCTCAGACATCAACTCCTCCATGTTTGTCGCCTGCTCGATGACAGTGAATCGATGCCCCAGGAGTTCGTTCTTTTTGTGCACCGCTTCCTGAAAGCTGCAGGCTGGGCCGAGGATTACCAAAATCGGCACGTCAGGATTGAATCCTCTGAGGTCCTCCATCACCTTCAGTGTAATCCGGTTCGGATCGGCACCTCCCAGGGTCACGAGAAGCGAATTACGCTCAGCAAAGGGCTTGAGTGTGGAGCGGGCCTTTAGAAACCGTCTCGAAATCGGTACCCACTCTTTACCTGACAGGTGTTCGCCTGTATAGCCGTTCCATGTGAGGGAACGGGAGTCGAAGTGGGCGACTGGATATATATTGGCATCTGCCTGCAGGCGTGCCCTTGTATGGTTGTCCAGAAGAAGAACGGGAATGCCCGATCTCTGCAGCACATCAATTTCCCCAGCCATCTCTTCCTTGGAATCGATGATGCACACGGCGTCTTTATCCGCTGCATAGCGGTCGAGGAGGTGTTGGACAGCATCCTGGGCAAAAGAGAGGTCATCGACTGCACAACTCTGGAAGGGCATCTTGGAAAGGACCGTTGACACAGCCACGTCATCGTTATGTACGAAGAGTACGACCATAGGCGAATCTGCCGCCGCGGCTTCCGCAATCGCCATGGTTCGATAGAGGTGGCCCATGCCGATGAGGGGTCCCCCTTTCACCCTGATAATAAGCACGTGTTCTCGTTTCATCGCGTCTAAAGTCCCATTAATAGCCCCACAAAGAAGGGTTTTCTTGTTTTTTGTTTCGATATGGGACTATCGCCGTGACCTATAGACGGTTCCTATCTTTTTTCCTTCCATAAATCTGTCCACGCTGCCCTCGTCCGCTGCATCCTTGACAACCCTCATTGCCTCAAAAGACGCATCCAATGTCCGTTCGATATCATCGTCCGTATGCGAGAAGGAGAGGTAGACGGGCCCTCCAAACAGAATCCCCCTCTTGTGAGTTTCCTGCAAGAAGAGGCTCTTAATCTCAAGAGACTCATTTCCAGAAGCGTCTCTAAAGAGAAAGCCCGAGCGTGGTGGATGACCTATGATCTCGACGTTGACTTTCAATTCCTCTTTTATCTTATAAAGCCCGTCTCTCAACTTCCTGCCCTGTTTCCAGATACAATCGACAACGCCCTTTTTGCGAATCTCACTGACCGTGGCGATTGATGCAGCCAGGCCGATCGTCTCCCCTGAAAAAGTCATGGAAAAAAATATCTCGTCCAGCTCCTTCATAAACTCTTTCTTTCCCACAATGGCAGAGATAGAGAATCCATTCGCCATCCCTTTGCCGAAACAACCGAGGTCAGGCACAACACCGTAGTATTCTTGCGCACCCCCCAGAGACCAGCGGAATCCGGTGCAGGTTTCGTCGAGGATAAAGAGCGCTCCATGCTTATGAGCGATTTCGATAACGCGTTCCAGAAAATTATCTCGCGGCTCCTCCGCGGGCACTTCCATTATGACTGCTCCAATCTTATCGGGATAGAGCGATAAGAGCGCTTCCAACGTCTCCGGCCTGTTGTATTCGAAGGGGTGGACGAGCCCCGCATTAAATCTCGGTATGCCTCTATTCAGAGACGTGGTGATCGCGTACCAGTCGTGGCAGCCGTGATAGCCGCAGAAGGCGACGTGGTCTCTGCCTGTGTACGCTCTGGCAATGCGTATAGCGGCCATGGTGGCATCCGCACCATTCTTCCCGAACCGCACCATCTCCGCGCAGGGGATCACTTCGACCAACAGCTCCGCAAGCCTTACCTCCAAGGGACTCATCAGTGTGAACGTCGTTCCTTTTCGAATCTCCCTCGTCACGGCCTCCACCACAGGTGGATAGTTATAGCCGAGCAGGATGGGGCCAAGCGCCATAGGATAGTCGATATACTCGTTGCCATCCACATCCCAGACGTGGCATCCCTGGCCGTGGTCCAGGTATTTGGGTGTCACCCCGTCGACAAACTGATCAGGGCCCTTGCTCAGCGTCTGGGTACCGCGAGGAATGATCTCTTTTGCTTTTGCCCACCAGTATTCCGACTGCGTGAGGTCTCTTGGCGGCACTTGCCGGCCACGTTCTTTGCTTACGTCCTCTCTCATCTCATGCAGGGCTGCTCGACGATTCATAGACTTTTCTCCTTGAGAAAGGTTTCATCCTGTGTGAGGGATTTCAAGAGCCCCTCGTTTCTGATGATCCCGCTGTTGATGGCCATCAATTCAGGCTCCCGGTCGAGCAATACCAGTATCTCTCTTGTCCCGAAACAAGAGCCCGGTCTATCGAGCCGTTCGTAGAGCTCTTGCAGGAAGTGTAAATCGGCTTCTTCATCAAGGGTCCAGCGATGATGTGCGAGGCCGGTGAACTTGGTGTAGCTACCCACCCGGTATTTTTCTTTGTGCTTGCCCGGATATACACCCACATGCTCTCTTTCTGAGGGCAAAACCGCATATTTCCAAGTGTCTTCGATCACCGCAAATGAAAAACATTCGCAATCGAGTCCATCCGGGAACTCGCCCCCCATCGCATAAACGTCGTACCCGCCTGCGAAGAACCCTTCAACCACTTCGTCAACTATTTGGGGATCGATAACCGGGCAGTCGGCTGTGATGCGGACGATTGGATCCGCGCCGAATTCCTTTGCAGCCTGGTAGTAGCGGTCCAGTACGTCATTCTCGCTACCACGAAACCATTTGATCCCGTGCTCCTCGCAATAGCTAACGACCACATCGTCTTCAGGGCTCGTCGTTGTGGCCACGACCACTTCTTTCAAGCTCCCGGCCCGTTTAAGCCTGTTGACCACATGCCAGAGTGCAGGCTTTCCCGCCAAGGGCTTCAGAATCTTTCCCGGAAGACGCGTTGAGCCCATGCGTGCCTGCACTATCGCCTTGACCTTGTCACGGCTCATATGTAGTCCCTTTTCAGCGGCCGGTCCTTCGTGAGGGTCTCTCTCAAGACCTTCCCCTCGAATCTTGACCACTCGCTTGCGGGTACGCCGTTTTCCGGCCGCACGAACTTCACGTTTTCCATTGTCAGAGGCCCGCCTGCTTCTATATCGACCCGCGCGTATATCCCTCTGCGCGCCCAGGTGCGCTCCTCGCGCTCATCCTCGGCCGGGACTTTGACCCCGTCACCCAGCGCTCGTTCCAGATTGCGAATATCCGTGACCATGCGGCCGAACTCAGCCACGGTCATAGCGAACGGCGCATCAGGGGTCCCCAGCTGGCGGTCCATGGTGATATGCTTTTCAATGATTGAAGCGCCAAGAGCGATTGCTCCCAGTGCCGTCGTGTTCCCGGACGTGTGGTCCGACAGCCCCACAGGCACGTCGAACCTCTCCGCCATGGTGACCATCGCCTTCAAATTCACCTGCTCAAACCTTGGTGGGTAGTTGGAAACGCAATGGAGAAGAGCAATGTGCCGGCTGCCGCTTTCCTGCAGCGTCCGGATTGCCAACCTCACCTCCTCCAGATCAGCCATACCGGTGGAAAGCAGCACAGGTTTACCGAAAGAACCTACTTTGCGCAGAAGAGGGCTGAAGGTAAGATCACCGGATGCTATCTTGAAAGCCCTTATGCCGATGCGGCTAAGCTCATCCAGGACGGACAGGTCAAAGGGGGTCGTAAGAAACTCGATGCCCATATTCTCTGCGTGATCAAACAATTCCTGATGCCATGACAAGGGCAATTCGTATTTCTTCACCACGTCGTACGCCTGCCAGGGCTCACCACCCGGTTTGAACGGATTGAGAAGGGTCGCGGCTTCGTAAGTCTGGAATTTGACCGCATCTACCCCGATCTCCTTCGCCGCATAGATATACTCCTTTGCCATTTCAAGGCTGCCGTTATAGTTTGACCCCACATCGGCAATCACGTAAGCCCTGCCCTTCCCCAGTTCAGTGCTGCCTATCCTCATGATGCGCCTCTCAGTAACATCCCGCCTCCATGTCTATCGGGTGAGGGGAATTATTGTCCGTGGGCCTTCTGCGGCGACCCAATCTCCGTGACCCATACCTCGTATCTTCCGGTGACTCTGGATAAACCTCGCTATCCTTTGGGCTCCCTGACCATCCACCAACCGGTGAGTAGCTTCCTGCATCCGCTCTATCTCTCTTGGTCGTTCCAGGAGAAATGCGAGCTTTCTCTGAAACATTCCCCAGTCAATGTGCTGGGCATACCCAAAGGTCAGCCCTGCGCCGGCAAAGACACCGTTGAGCACCCTGGCCGCGTACCGCTCATCTCCCTCGGTGCTGTTGATCATAAGCACAGGAAGCTCCGCGGCCATAGCCTGAATAAGGAGAGGACCGAAGGATATGATGCCAAGCTGCGAAAATCTCATCAGCTGAGCGATGAGGGCGGAGTTGGTTCCTGTATAAAGCTGAAGATTCTTAAACGAGGAGAAACTCCGTTGTACGGCCCTTCCTCTCTTTTCATCCGCCCCGGCCATAATTCGTATCTGCATTGAACGGCACGCAGGGATATCTGCAAGAACATCGAGGGTTGATGTCACGATCTCAGGCTCAACGCCGTCGAGGCAGATGAACAGGTCCAGGCCGTTCCCTAAGAACGCTGAAGCTCTCCGCCATTCCCTGGCGTTGGTGAAACACTTATCAACCACAAGATAGCCGGGCCCGATAAGCTTGTATTGGCGTCCACGGGCACTGCGAAGGGTGGATTCAAAGCCATTTACCACCTCATCGGCGCGGCTTTCACCATCGGGTGCATCAAACTCAACGACGAACGTGTCATGTTGATGAAAAAGCGTTACTTCCTTGTGGGTCAACGGCCTGGCCGCGTCCCACACGAGGAGAGTCGGTCGCTCAAGAGCGGCCTCAAAGATTAATTGCTCCCTGTCTACGACACGCACGCCTGAAGAACCTTCCCTCGTCAGGCAGTCATGCACGTCCTGTTCTGCACACATGAACGAGACTTCCAGTCCCTGCATGAGACAGGCGTGTGCCAGGATAGAAGCGCGAACAGCTCGCCCCCGATATCTTTCCCTGTCTTCATCAACCACAAACAGAATCATTGGTATCCTCTCCGTCGCATGTTTCTAATAAGCCTTTATAAACTCATTGCTTCCATCTATAAGGCAGAATGATCTCCTCATCATAGATTTCAAGCGCATCAAAGCTGGCTTTCAGTTCTGGCAACAGGTCTCCGCCGGCTGCCATAAGCGCGGCATTCCTTTCCAGCTGGGCCACACTGTCAACACCCACGACTACGTAATCAACACCAGACGAACGCGCAAAAAGAAGCGCCAATGCTTCGATGGACGTATCATGGAGTTTTGCGAGATGCTTCAGGCTCTCTATCTTGGGTGCCGCCTGACGGAGGTGCCCGGGAAGTCTCTTGCTGTCCATGAAGAACAGGCCTTGAAGAAAAAGAGAACGGCCATACAGTGTGATGCCTGCAGATCGAAATTGAGCCAGATGCGCATCTTTCAAGAAGCGCTGATCAAAAAGGTTTAATGGCAGTTGTGCCGCGCCGATGCGACACCCTGCCTTCCGTGCCTTCTCAGCAGCTCTCCGCAGATCGTCAGGATGATATACGGAGAGACCATACGTTCCGATAAGGCCCTGAGCTGTGCACCGCTCGAGTGCGGTCAACAGCACGTCCCCATGACGTTCAAATGTGCTCGAACTGTGCACGAGCAGCGTATCTATTCGCCCCAAACCAAGATGCACCAGGCTTTTCTCTATCTGAGATTCCACGTCTACAACGGAGAGATATTCGCGATCCGGAAGTTTGGTTGTAACGTCGAAGACCTTGCCGTGCATTCTGAAAAATCTGCCGAGAATTTTCTCCGCCTCGCCATACCCCTGAGCCGTATCGACTCCCGTCACGTGAGCCTCAACTGCTTTCTCCAGTATCGCAAATGCTTCTCCTTCCGAGAACATGCGCTTATTTGCTATGCCGTACGTAAGCCCGAAATTGGCGGTTCCAAGGATCAGTCTCGCTGACATCTATATCCGTAAACTCCCAAGTAGCGTGTTGATAACGGTGTTCACAGTCTCGTCATCCATAGCCGGGTAAAGAGGAATGCTTATTTCTCTCTCGTAAAATTGCTCAGCCGCAGGACACAACCCCCGTCTATAGCCCATTTCCAGGTAGTAGGGCTGAAGATAGACAGGCAGGTAATGCACCTGGACCCCGAGCCCTGAATCTTTCAACCCGGAGAATATTTCCCGCTTCCTGTCCACCAGCGCCCGGGAGAGTCTTATGGGATAGAGATGATATGCAGACCTTGCGTAGCTTCTCTCCGGAGGCGTTTCAAAAAAAGGATTTTCTGCATAGGCGACCCGGTAGCGTTCCGCTATCTCTCTCCTTCTTGCCACGAAGATGTCGAGCTTGCGAAGCTGTGACATTCCAAGGGCTGCATGGATATCGCTAATCCTGTAATTGAAACCAAGCTCCTGCATCTCGTAGTACCAGTCACCGACACAGAGTTGAGGCTCGGGACACGGATCATGGGTCATGCGAAATTTAGAGGGGTCTTTGGTAATGCCGTGCGTGCGAAAGAGGCGGAGCCTATCGCAAAGATCATCCCTGTTTGTGAGTACTGCCCCACCCTCACCCGTCGTGATCTGCTTGACCGGATGGAAACTGAAGACGGTCATATCCGAATAGGCACAACCACCGATTTTCGTCCATGTATCTGGGTCCGAGTTCCCCGACTCTCCAGGTTTTTCACCGGAGCCTTGACGCTTGAACCTTGAGCCGCTCGCCCTGTAGTGCGCTCCCAATGCATGACAGGCATCCTCAATGACAATTGCTCTGGATTTCCTGGCAACAGCAAACACCCCTTCAAGGTCAACAGGGTGTCCCGCAAAATGTACCGGCACGATAGCTTTTGTTCTTTCGGTGACCGCCTGCCGGAGATGTTCAACCTCCATGTTGCCCGTATCAGGCTCAACGTCAACAAACACGGGGTTAGCACCGAGGTAAAGCGCTGCGTTTGCGGTCGCCGCAAAGGTGATTGGTGACGTAACGACTTCGTCACCTCCGCACACACCCGCCGCGAAGTAAGCTGCATGGAGGGCTGCTGTGCCGGAGGAGAAAAGCACCGCATGCCGGGCTCCACAATACGATTTCAGTGCTGACTCAAAGGATTCAACAACCGGACCCTGCGTGAGAAAGTCCGACCGCAGAACACTATTTACCGCCTCTATATCATCCTGCTCTATGAGCTGTCTGCTGTACGGTATCATGTTCCCCAAACTCAAATTCAGCCACCATGCGGCTGAGATCTTCCGCCCTGAGCCAGCGGTCATTTTTGTCGCTGCGATAGGAAAATCCTTCCCCCATTCTGCGGCACTTGCTGTACTTGTGAAATCTCTTGGTTCCGTTCGCGAAAAGGGGAAGTATTACGTAGTACTGATCCATGTCGACCGTGTTCCTGCCCTCGTCTTTTGATATCAGGCTTTCATGCAACTTCTCACCGGGACGTATGCCGATTACCTGGTGATCGGCGTCGGGAGCGATGACTCGTGCGAGATCAAGAACTCTCATACTGGGAATCTTGGGAACAAAAACTTCTCCTCCCACAGCTTCATGCACAGCCTTGGCGACCAGTTCTACTCCCTGCCTGAGCGTAATCCAGAAACGCGTCATTCGTTCGTCCGTTATCGGAAGCTTACCTTCGCCGCTGTTAACAAACTTCTTGAAAAAAGGAATAACGCTGCCCCTGCTCCCTATAACATTCCCGTATCTCACCACTGAAAAACAGGTCTCTTTGTTTCCGGCGTACGCATTTGCCGCTATCAGAAGCTTTTCCATGGCGAGCTTTGTAGCGCCATACAGGTTGATGGGGCTCACCGCTTTGTCCGTGGAGAGGGCTATTACCTTTTTCACGCCCCTGTCGATCGCAGCATCAATGATATTCTGTGCGCCCAGTATATTCGTCTTGACCGCCTCGAACGGATTATACTCTGCTGCCGGCACCTGTTTGAGCGCAGCCGCGTGGATCACGTAATCAACGCTCTCGAAGGACCGGTAGAGCCGTTCCTTGTCCCTTATGTCGCCAATGAAGTAGCGCACCTCGAATTCCGGCTCGTGAAAGTCTGCCGACATTTGGAACTGTTTGAATTCGTCCCTGCTGAAAATAACAACTTTTCGAGGTTTGTAGTTGGCGAACAGATATGCCGTGAATTTTTGCCCGAAAGACCCGGTCCCGCCCGTAATAAGAACCACTTTGTCGTCAAACATACTTACTCCCTTGAAACCCGCATTCTGATGAAGAAAGGCAGTCTTCCAGTGTCACCGTCAGCCCTCCACTACAACTTACTCTCAGGGGTTTAAAGCAATATGTGTGCCAGTTACTCCAGCACGGCTTGAAGGCCTAATTTGAGGCGAGAGTTAAACAGCAGCGGCCCTTTCAGATTGGCCAGAAGCTTACCTTCCTCAACACGCACGATCGTCAGTATTGCCAGGTCTTCTTCTGTCTCGAGTTTCAGCGTGTGACGCGTCGCATCATCCAGCGCAAGATTGTAGTCTTGAGCGACCAGCGTCGGCTGCATCACGATGAATGCTACATCAGGGTCATCGACAGCCTGGAGCCATTTGACGGGCGTATCCTCGTAGTCAAGCAGCACGTACCTCTTTACGTGAGGAAAACCGAGAAGGCCGGCAGGAAACATGATGACTTTGTCCTCAGCCACCTCCAGCCGTCCAAACCTTGATGTCTCGAAAAGCATCATTTATCGCAGCCCCTCTCTGATCTTCTTGAAGTCATCTATGGATAACCCTAACGACCTGAGGTTCTCGCTCTTAATTTTCTCGTAAAGTTCCTTACGGTGGATGATGACGTTGTGGGGGGCTTGAATGCCTAGCCTGACCTGATTGCCTCTGACCTCTAACACGGTAACGGTAATCTCATCTCCAACGTTTATGGCTTCTCCCGACTTCCTTGTCAACACGAGCATCCGTGCCTTACCGCCTCTTTTTGTCTATCTCAAACGCTGACCAGGTTCCGATACTTCCCTCGCCTCATCAATCCTGTCACCTCAGGTAATCCATGATTGAAAGATTCTGGATCTTAGCCATAGAATAGAGTAATGCTTGATAGCTGTTCATCAAGGACGTGAGGTCTGTCGTGAGTTGCGTGATGTCTGCATCCGTCATCGGCGACATCATCGTGGTATATAGATAGTCCCGGTTCGTGTTTTGCTGGGTCAGCGTCTCCACTTTGCTGTTGAACATGCCGACTTTGGTGATGTCTTTGTTCAGCACATCAAGACTGAGGTCCATGTCCTGGATTGCACTCTTGATCCCGGTGGTATTGTTATTTTCCAGGGATTCTTTCAAATTCTTGAGGAAACCGAATATGTCCAGATCTTTGATCACAAAGTTGTCGCCGCTGATCAGAGAACCGCTGGATCCGAACGCTATCTTAAGCCGGTTGTTGATCGAGTCAGCCCCGTTCGTCCCGTTGATCATCATGCCCGCGTCGAAGGTGCTCCGGGCACTCTCTCCGTTCGCAACAGTGCTGTCGCGGTTATCGAAACCAAGCATAGCGCCCAGGGTCGTACTGGGATTAGACCAATTGAAGATAACAGGAACTCCGCTATTGTTGGTGATGCTGAATTGTCTGGAAGTCTCGTCGTACGAGGCCTGAAAACCCGCGCCGAGTTTAGCTTGAATCTCTGCGGCAAGACCTGAGGCAGTGTACGTGCCTGCATCGAGCGTTACCGGCGCTCCGTTTTCGTAAATGGTGTTCCGTGGATCAGTCGCAACGTCGCTGACGGCGCTGCCACCCGGTGCAACCACGCTATCCGTAGTACCGAATCCCAACAGCGCCCCTGCTGTGGTGCTGCCGCTGGACCATTTCAGCGTGTAGGTGGTACCTCCGCTTGTATTCTGTACGGTGAACTTGTTCGTGACTCCGTCAAAAGATACTGCGAAGGCGCCTGCACCGAGCGTGTTGTTCAGCTCTGTCTGGACCTCTGTAGCAAGTCCGGCTCCACCGTAAACTCCTGCGTTCAGGGTAATCGTGTGATCGCTCACGCCGTCATTAACGACAAGCTGGTCCGTGCTTGGATCAACCTGGTAACCCACTTGCATGATGGCGCCCATCGAAAGGCCCGCTTGAACGTCGCTCGTGGTGCTGACTCCCGTCACAAGGCCTTGGTCCTGTGCATTGAACCCTAGCAGGGAACCGGCGGTGGCCAGAGGATTTGACCAGTTAAGATTGATTGTGCTACCGGTTCCGTTCGTGATGGTGAACTTCATTGTTGCAGGATCGTAGGTCACCGTGTGCCCGGCTTGAAGCGCATTAAGCCGCGTCGCTATCTCTGTAGCCAGCGCTGCCCCGGTGTACGTCCCTGCAGTGAGATTCACCGGAGAGCCATTCTCGTACACCGTATTATTCGATGAGTCCACCACAAACTCGGCGGCTGTGGTGGCCCGTCCGTAATTCGCTATCATCTCTTCGGCTGACCACGTCTGGCCTCCATCCAGCGAGTACCTGTACCGCGCCCGCTCCTGCAGCGGTCCCGTGGTGCTTCCGTTCTGCGTGACCTTTACGAGGATGGAACCCCCTCCCGCCTCAACATCGCTCACGTCACTGTCACCATTGCTGACAGTCGAGTCGAGACGATCATACCCTAGAGTCTTTGCAGCAGTTGACCGCCCATCAGACCAGTTGAAGGTGACCGGCTGTCCGGTCTGATTCTGTATTGCAAAACGGCCTGATGCACTGTCATAGGTTACATAGTACCCCGGACCCAATTTTGACTGGATCTCACCGGCAAGCTCCGATCCACGGTAGGTACCGTTATCAAGCACGACCGGAGACCCGTTGAGATAGAGGGTATTATTCTTGGCGTCGATCACAAAGGCGAAGTAACTCGAGTCACTAAACGTACCGCCCCTATAGGAGTTGGCAGGGTTTTCATACAACGCTTTGCTCTGGTCGTAAAAGAGCTCCTGGCCGGAGAATCCGGTCGTGTCTACCTCCCCCTCATCGACATAGGTATTTACCGGCTGGCGGGCTCCCAGCCGCACGTTGTAATCAACCGAGTAGTCCGGGTTCAGCCCGAAGGGGGGCTGGTTTGCTTTTGTGCCCCCAAAGATGTAGGTGTTATTCAGTTTGGTGTTGCCCAGCGTTACGAGCTGCTCGATGATATTCTCAACCGCCTGCGCTCCTGTTTGCCGATCAGCGGGAGACACGGTGTCATCCGCGTACGTAAGGGCCAGCTGCTTTGCCTGGGTGAGCAGGTCGTTGACATTATTAAACGTATTCTCATACATGGTCCCGAGCGTCTTGATGCTCGAAAGATTGCGATTGAGCTGCGTGTCTGAGCTCTTCTGCGCATCGACCAGGGTGGCTCTGGTGTAAATCACCGGATCGTCTGATGGACGCTCTATTTTCTTCCCGGAAGATATCTCTCCCTGGATCTTGTTGATCCCGCTGATGGCGCTCTGCAGGTTGCTCTTCATCTGGTCAAAGACCAGTTTACTCGTTACTCGCATCTACGCTCCCATGACTCCCATCTTAGGCCGCACTACTCGCGGTACCTACCATCCCGAGCAATGTGACCATAAGGTCGTCTGCACCTGAAATCAGTTTCGCCGATGCCTGATACGCCCGCTGGTACTGCATCAGGTTTGTGATTTCTTCATCGAGAGATACGCCGGATACAGCTGCCTGCTGCTGGGTCAGGACATTCATGGTGTTGGTCTGGTAGGTCACCAGGTCCTGGGCATTCTTGGTCAGTTGTCCTACACTACTGAGTATTGCGGAGACGAAATCCACTGGTTTCGCATGAGTGGTAGTACCCCCCGCAGTGAAGGGCAGACTGGCATCCGCCAATCCGGCAATCTTAAGAGTGACATCATTATCGGTCGGTCGGTCGAGGGAGGAAGTGGCTGCGATATTACTGACATCATTCTTGACATCGTCACTGACCGCCATGTCGGCAGCAAAATTCTGCGTGAGGGGCTTGAAGAAAGAGATGCCCGTGGTCTGATTCAGATTGTACCCGGTCTGGTGAATCTGGTTCACCTGAGTGGTGATTGTTTGAGCCAGAGCATTGAGCTGGTCGATGAAGCCTTGCGCATCCACGTCGCGCTCGTAGAGAAGGGATCCAAGGGTGCCGGTTTGTATGTCAGACGTGATATCTGACAGCTTACCATTGGAATCCTCCCAATTGACCGAAAAGGATCCGGTTGCATTCGGATCCGATACCTTCAGATTCCAATGAATATTTCCGTCGACGAGTGGCTTTCCATCGGCCGCCAGAACAGTGATATCACCCTGCTCATCCTGGAAGGAGACAATGCCCAGTTCACCAGAGAGCTCTTTGAGCAACTCCGTGCGCTGATCCAGGTAGTCATTCGCCTGGCCATCCTTTCCAGCTTCTGAGATGCGCTGGTTGAGGCTCGCGATCGTGGTTGTCATTCTGTTGATGTTGTCCACTTCCTGAGCTACGCTGTTGTTGGCCTGATTTTGCAGCCCGCGCAAGTCGCTATACACGCTACGTACGCTCCCTGCGAAATTTTCGCCCTGCGCCTCAAGAGCGACCCTGGCCGGGACACTCGTGGGGTCCGTGGAAAGATCCTGCCAGGCATTGAAAAATCCAGTCAAGTTCTGCGTGAGCTGCGAGTTGTCTTCATTGAGAATCGCTTCCATCTGCCCCAGATACTGTTCCGAGGTCTTCTGAAACTGCAGATCCGTGTTTTTGTTCATTATGGTATTGTTGAGATAGTTATCAACAAACCGCCTGACCTGTTCCACCCGTACCCCATTGCCCAACATGCCCGCGGCAGCAGGCTCTGGCGTGGCTGTCTGGAGCACAGTCTCTTCCCGCGAGTACCCGGGAGTATCTACATTCGCCACGTTGTGAGAGAGGGTCTGAAGGGCCAGCTCATTGGCTGAGAGCGCTGTCTTGCCAATGTCGAGAATAGACCGGATGCCGGACATCTATACTTCCTTCGAAAGGACAAAGGACAGTGCTTCTCGACGCCTTCCGTATGATGACCGATTGATAAAGCTGATCATCTTTTCAATCGAAGACTTGACGTGATCCATAGAGAAAGTGAGCAGTCGCATGTTCTTCTCCAGCGCGACTCTCACATCCCTTAGCGTCTGTTCGAAATCCTTGCGCAGGCGAGCCCACTCCTTTGAAGGAGCACCTGTTGTGGCACCATCAACCGTCATTCGCTCCTGTTCTGCTTCCAGGAACTCGAGTTTCTTGAGAAGTTCCTCCTTGGTATTGTTGGCGCGCACAATCCCTTCGAGAGAAAAGGAGATAATCGCGTCGCGCTCTTCCGTGAGTACCCGGAGGAACTGCCTCAGGACTCCGAGTTGAGTCCCCATCAATTCGAACAGAAGCTGGTCGCTCATGGTTTCAGGGCTTCATCCAGTACCTGATTTTTTATAATCGACCGGGCGATGTCCTCGCCCTTGACACTGTAAGTGTTGTTCTCCAGCGCCTCTTTTATGGCGTCTATCTTCTCCTGCCTTGTCGCCGGAGCGGCCTGGACCCTGGCTTTCAGATCATCGATTTCCGCCTTGCGGCCGGAGAGTTCCACTTTGTCAGTGTACTGCTGTACGTTGTCCTTCTGGCCGACACTACCCTGCTTTGGAGGTTTCGCATCGGCCGACTTGACGAGGTGATCCAGCACCTGCACCTTGTTGCTGTTGTCAATTTTCATAGACCCCTCCCTTTCTTTGCTTTCACTTATTATCGGCCGATTCCGTTAGAACTTTAGTATTAATTTGCGCAGTATGATTGCGTTCCAGATAGCGCATCAGTGCATCCTTGATCCCGATTCCTTTCTTTGCCACAAACTCGGCCACTTTGTCATGGAACATGGAAAAATAGGTCTGTTCCGCGTGGCTCTTGTCAGAAGAATCAGCGGTCTTGTGAAGCTGGTTGAGCATAGTCGATACGAGGTAGGCTTCAAATCCCTCGCAGGCTGATTTGAGGTCCTTGGTGTTTTTCCCTTTAATGCCCTTCAGGGCATTTTCCTGAAGAAAAAGGCTCTGGTCAGGTATCTTCATTACAGGACCTCCAGTTCCGCATGTAAAGCTCCCGCAGCCTTGACCCCCTGCAGGATAGAAATCACGTCGCGCGCAGAGACACCCAGTGCATTGAGAGCCGTCACCAGGTCGCGGATTGTGACGCCGCTGTCCATGACAAAGAACTTACCCTTTTCCTCCTGCACCTTCATCTGTGTATTTGGGGTGACAACCGTCCTGCCCCGCTCCGAAAACGGCATAGGCTGGCTTACCTGCGGTTGCTCCTTCACCTGTATGCTGATATTCCCATGTGAAACGGCTACGGTCTGGATCTTCACGTTCTCTCCGATGACGACCGTGCCTGTCCGCTCGTTCACCACGATTTTGCTGAAGGTACCAGGATCAACATCCAGATTCTCTACCGCCGATATGAAGGCCACAGGATTGACCTTGAATTCCGACGGAATACCGATCGCAACCGTTGCCCCGTCCTTGGAGGCTGCACTTCCACGAAACACTTCGTTGATGCGGTCAGTAACCCTTTTGACTGTGGTGAAATCAGGTGACCTGAGTGATATAACGACGGAATCGCTATTGACTGCCTGATAGTTGATCTCCCGCTCGATAGTCGCGCCATTCACCACTCTGCCGGTTGTCACCGCATTCTTCTGCATCTGCGCCCCTGGGGCGTTGACCGAATAGCCGCCGAGGAGCACAGGACCCTGCGCCACAGCATAGACTTCACCATCGGCGCCGCGTAGAGGAGCAAAGAGCAGTGTCCCACTCTGGAGGCTCCTGGCGTCACCGATCGAAGAGACCGTGACATCTATCTTGTTGCCGATCCTGGCAAACGGGGGGAGATCGGCGGTCACTGCCACCGCGGCGACATTGTTCACCCTTATGGTGGTCGGGTCAACCCGAATGCCCATCTTCTCCAGCATGTTGGTCAGAGATTGTATCGTGAAAACCGTATTGGTGACCCTGTCACCCGTATTTTCAAGCCCGACCACGAGCCCATACCCTATCAGCTGATTAGCCCGCAGACCGTTTATGTAAGCGAGGTCTTTTATCCGTGCCGCCTCGCTGGATGAACAGAACAGGAGAGCCGCCAGCGCCACTACTATGACTATCGTTGAGGATCTCGTCTTCATGCCATGCTCAGAAGGGCCAGATGCCGTCCAGTATCCTGCTGAACCAGCCGGGCCTCTGCTTTTCACTAACGACGCCAATGCCGGTGAGAATGATCTTGGCATCTGCGACCTGGGTGGAAAGGACAGAATTGTCACTGGCTATGTCTTTGGGCCGAACGATGCCCTGCAACAGGATCTCCTTCTTTTCGTTGTTCACGTAAATCTCTCTCTTCCCTTCCACGGCAAGATTGCCATTGGGAAAAACTTCCACAACCTTTGCGGACACGGTTGCCGTTATGCTTCCGGTTCTCGTTGTTTCACCGGTCCCGGCGAATGTATTTGACGAATTGGCCTGAATCAGGTGAGCCGGATTCGTGTTCTGGGGAGGGTTGGCCCCGGGCCATCCGAAGAAGTACGGGATGCCATAATCCTGGGCAGACGACCGAGCAGTGTCCGTTGTTGCCTTTTCCGAAGCCGCCGACACCTCTACAACTTTCACCGTGATGAGATCACCCATGGCTCCGGCTCTGTGATCCCCGAAATACAAGTTGCCATTGTAGCTTGCCGGCCACAGGCTGCCTGTCGGTTGTTTATTGATTGTCGAGTACCTGTACACATTGTCAGGCACAAATGGCTGGTCTTTGATATGCGACTGTTCAAAAGGAAAACAGCCAGCAAGAGCAAGACCCATCGTAGCCACAAAGAAAAATGTCTTCATACTTCCCTCAAAATTCCACAATAACGGTGCCGTCACCCGCCACTTTGCCAACGATTTCCCGCTCCGAAGAAAGATTCTTTACCCTGATTTTGTCACCCACTCTTCCTGGCTCCTCGGCCTTTCCTTTTGCTTTCACCAGCAACTGTCTGTTCTCCGCGACAATCGTCACCATTTCCCCTCTGCGGACCACCTGGGGACTGTCCAGCATAACTGTCGTAAGCACAGTACCCGGCGCGACATCCCGTTTTAGTACCTTGCTGCTCAGTTCCTGCACATCCTTGGGGTAAAGCAGTTCGCTATCGCTCACGTACGCTTCTTTGCTCGCAACGTCGTCAGTCGAAACAAAACTGCCTCTCTGAAGGGCCCTCTTGGCATAGAAGAGTTTCTTCTTTTCGTAGACTCTGAAGGGGACGTAGGAGGATCTTGCTTTCCGGTCCTCTCCCTCAAACTCCACGAACGCAAGCCCTTTCCCTCCTATGTCAGGCATTGTGTAGATGCTCACTGATCTCACCTTCGCATCCTGTTTCAAATGAGCCGGAACGCTTTCAAGCTTAACCTGTATATCCCTTGCGTCATAACCTTCTTTGAGAAGGCCGCCCAGCCTGTTTTCAACGGTCATTTGCTCTGCCAGGCAGGCAGTGCTTGATATCGCGAAAAAGATCACTGCAAGAATCAATCCCCGCAACTTCATATCCTACCGTCTCACGTTGTTTGCAATCTGAAGCATGTCGTTCGCGGCCTGTATCGCCTTCGAATTGACTTCATAGGCGCGCTCAGCAATGATCAGATCAACCATCTCCTGCACAATGTCCACGTTCGACATTTCGAGATACCCTTGTCTGATGCTTCCGAAGCCGTTCAGGTTCGGGCTGCCCACAATAGGCGTACCGCTGGCGTCTGTTTCGACAAAAAGGTTCTTGCCGATTGCAGCCAATCCCGCCTGGTTCTGGAAGGTCGCAAGTTCGATTTTACCTATCTGCTGCGGTTTCGGCTGCCCCTGGAGCGTGACGGAAACCGTGCCGTCCACTTCAATTGAAATTGCGGTGGCACCTTGCGGTATGGTCAACGCCGGCTCGAAGAGGTACCCGTCGGCCGTCACAACCCGGCCCTGAGAGTCTGTTTTGAAGGAGCCGGACCTTGTGTAGGCCTTATCACCTGTCGGAAGGGTAATTTGGAAAAAGCCTATACCCTCAACCGCCAGGTCGAGACTGTTTTGCGTCTGCTGGTAATCCCCTTGGGTAAACAGCTTTTGCACAGAAGCCAGCATCGAGCCCAATCCGATCTGAATGCCCGTCGGTACCTGGTTTCCCTGCTCTGAACGCACGCCCGCCATGCGCAGGTTCTGGTACATCAGTTCCTGAAAGTCTGCCCTGCTCCTCTTGTAACCGTTTGTATTGACGTTGGCGATGTTATTGGAAATCACGTCGAGATGTTTCTGCTGCGTTGCCATGCCTGTTGCTGCCGTCCAGAGAGACCTGATCATCTCGCCTCCTTACACTCTTGCTGCTTCCTGCAATTTGCTTTCCATATCACCGAAGGCTTGCTGCACTTTTCCGTAAGCCTCGTAAGCTCTGGTGCACGCAATCATGTCGATCATCTCCTTAATAACGTCAACGTTTGAGCCTTCGTGAAAGCCCTGGTTTAGTGTAACGTTGACTGCTGGCAACGCCTGGTTCGAAGGCTCCTCATTTTCAAAAAGAGAGTTTCCAACCGGTTTCAGGAAAGACTTGTCCGCAAAACGGACAACTTTGATTTTTCCGACCGATGTTTTCTCAGCGTAAACCGATCCGTCCCTCTCTATGGTGATCATTTTGCCGGGTGCCACAATCTCTCCGCCCTCCCCCACGACAGTATTCCCGTCTGCTGTCATCAGTTTGCCGTTTGGGTCAAGACTGAAGTGGCCGTTGCGTGTATACCTCTCGCCCTCGGCTGTCTGTACAACAAAGAAACCGTCGCCCTGGAGGGCCACGTCAAGTCTGTTGCCCGATTCAATAAGTGGTCCTTCGGAAAAATTTATCTGCGATTCGTAGGTGCCGACGAAGGTGCTGTCAGACTGGTCAGCGGTGTCTACGATACTGCTCGAAAGGACCGCTTCAAAGACGGGTTTTGCCGACTTGTAGCCGCTCGTAAGCGAATTCGCCAGATTGTTGCTGATGATGCTCAGCCTCTTCTCTTCCGCTACTGCACCACTTACAACTGTGTATATACCTGCCATACGAACCTCTTCGCATGAATAAAGCAAAGGGCGTGCCATGCCCCGGGGCCCCTACACCCGTCAAGATCTAAATTCCAATATCTAAACCCTAAGCAGCAGCTCAGCAGGAAGAGTATTTGTTTCAGCGGCTTGAGACGTTCGGCCCTACAAATTTGATTTCGAGTTTAGATAACGGACATTAGGATTTGTCGTAACCGGGGTAGGAAAAATTTTCCGGTACAGAAAAGTTCACACCGTAATATCGATCGTGCCCTGCTTTTCCGCATCCTTTTCACTGGATTCATCCGCGGTGGATCGTTGTGAGCGATTCCCTTTTCCAGCATTGTTTCCGTGTTCACGCCGTTTATCGATTCCGGAAAGGCGTACCTTTCTGTCTACTGACAGGATCTTCGGAATGAGGTCTACATCGAATGCTCCTGCCATAGTAACCTCCTTCCATCTTTTCGGACACCCGCCTCACGGATACCCGTCAGCCGGCTTGCCCGCTGGCTGGAACCCCTCCCTCGCCTGCTTCTACGCCTGCTTGAAACATTATTTGGAGATCGAGAAGAACCACAAGCCGCTCTGCTATTCTTCCCACGCCTGCAACGTAGCGTGGCTCTGCAATTCCGCCAAGCGACGGGGGAGCCTCTATCGCGCTTTCAGGGAGTTGTACCACCTCAGAGACGGCATCAACCAGAAAGCCCGCGACTACCCCCCCATCCTCTACCACGATAATCCTGGTCTGCTTGTCGGCAGGCTTCCCGTCAAAACCGAGCATGCTCCGCAAGTCGATTACAGGGACGATCTTTCCGCGTAAGTTCATCACTCCCTGCACGTGCGGGGATGTGTTGGGAATTCTCGTGAGGTCGACCCACCTGTTAATTTCCTGCACCTTGGTGATGTCGACTGCAAACTCCTCATTGCCAAGGTTAAACGCTACAAACGATCGAATAGCTCCACTCGCCATGACTAATTTCCCGTACCACTGAAGTGTGTGATCGCTTACTCATCGTAACACTTGGTGATTTGATGCAAAAAGCATGCTTGGCGATAACTTGCGGCTGCGGGGAGAGGCCAGCATCGCCTGTGAAGACACGTCATGATGCGTATTTCATGCTCTTGATCTGACGGGAAACGCTGGACCCTGGACTCTACTTCATGCTGCTACAGGCTGTTTACAAAAGTGACTGACGATGGCAGGAATATCAAGCATGAGCACGACCCTGCCATCACCCCGTATGGTAGCGCCTGCTATCCAGGGTACACCCTTTAGAAACTCACCCAGCGCCTTGATGACCACTTCCTCCTGACCCACAACCGAATCCACACACAAGCCTACCGGCCTCCCAGGGGTCTTGCAGAGTATGATTGAACGGGTGTTTCCCGCCTCTTGCTCTCCCGCCACCACCTTTGAGAGTCGCACCAGGGGGATGATCATGTCTCGAAGCAGCAGCACGTCGCTGCCCTGTATCGTTTTGATCTGTTCCTCTCTGACCTTTATTACTTCGAGCACGACCTCGAGGGGAATCGCATAGATCTCTATTCCGACACTGACCAGAAGCGCTTTCATGATGGCCAGCGTCAGCGGCAGGATAATTGTGAACTTGGTCCATTTTCCCGGCAGCGAATCAACGTACACCTGCCCGTGCATCCGTTCAACGTTCGTCTTGACCACGTCCATGCCGATGCCCCTGCCCGAAAGGGATGTGACTTCGTTTGACGTGCTGAACCCCGGAGTGAATATATAAGTAACGGCTTCCTGCGCACTTAGATTTTCTTTCTCATCACGGTGCACAAAGCCCTTTTCCACGGCCTTCTCTTTTATTGCTCCGACGTCTATCCCTCTTCCATCATCCAATACTTCTATGACAACCTGATTAGCCTCCTGTCTGGCCTTGAGGGATATGACCCCTTTTGCTGCTTTACCCATCCTGCTCCTTTCTTCAGGCGCTTCAATGCCGTGATCTACAGCATTCCTCATGATATGGGTGAGAGGGTCGTAAAGAGCTTCGATCAAGGCCTTATCCAGCTCGGTCTCACCACCCTCTATGATCAACTCCACCTGCTTGCCGGTTTGCGCGCATAGATCACGGACAAGCCTCGGCACCTTACTGAAAAGCCTGTTTATCGGCACCAGGCGAACTCGCATCACAACCGTTTGCAGGTTGTTTGTAATCGTCTCGACGTAACGCGTTCCCTCCATGAGACCTGCTATCATTGGCTTGAGGGTTGGTAACCATGTATCGCAGTCAAGTTCGGCAAGAGACACTATGGATTGGTTCTCTTGCAGGATACTATTGAAGAGAAGCAACCTGTTCTTGCAGAGTACCAGTTCGCCCACCAGGTTCATCAACTCGTCCAGTTTTCTGGTGTCAACTCGCACGGTCTGCTCCCGGGAAGACAGGGTAGCTGCACGAGCCTCTTTTTCCCCTGCCGGCCTCGTTACTGATCCTGCATCTTTCCTGTCGTCTGAGACTAAAGGGCCTCTTTTGAGGTGAGTAGTCCCTTCACCCGCTTTTGCGAAGGATCCGACAGCGGGTTTCACTTTATTCCCGGACTCTCCGAGAGCGTCCAGTTCAGCCAGCAAGTGAGCCATATCGCTTTCCTCACGGCATTCCCTTCTGATCTCGTTGACAAGAAGCTTCATTCCGTCGAGGGCTCTCAGAATGCAATCGATGTTATCCCTCTCAGGTTCCAGATTGCCTCTCCGCAGCTTGCCCAGCACGTCTTCCGTCTTGTGGGCAAGCGAAGAAAGGCGGTCAAAACCGAGAAACGCCGAGGTCCCCTTGATGGTATGCACAGACCTGAATATTGCGTTCAGCATCTCAGAAGAAGGTCCCTCTTCCAAAACAACAAGGTCCCGTGCGGCCCCTTCTATGAGCTCAATGGTGTCGACGACGAATTCTTCCCTGATTTCGTCGAGCTCAGCTTTGTCGATCGCCTCATCCACGATTCAGCACCCGCATCCTCATTTCCAGTTGTTTTGTTCTCTCCAGGTCAGCAAGCGGCATGAGAACCGCTTGTCTTCATAGTGCCCCCATAATTGCTGCTGAAATCTCTTGCGCCGGCACGACGGAATTGGTTAGGCTGGCCTCGGCCACAGCCTTGGGCATGCCGTACACAACCGAGGTTTCTTCGTCCTGGGCTATTACAAAACCGTTCCTTGTCCGGATAGCTATCGCCCCCTTCAACCCATCTACGCCCATACCTGTCAGAACTACTGCTACAGCTTTCGACTCGTACGCCTCTGATACCCCCGTGAACAGCATATCAACCGAGGGCCTGTATATGTAACTCTGATCTTCCACCAGTTGAACGATCACATTCCGGCCTGTGCGACGCACGATCATATGCACATCCCCCGGCGCGAGCAGCGCCACACCCGGCATTAATCTCTCGTTATGTTCCGCCTCTTTCACCTTAATTGGTGCCAGAGCGTCCAGTCTCTCAGCAAAGAATCGCGTAAACGATTTAGGCATGTGCTGCGCTATGGCTATCGGGACCGGAAAATCCTTTGGCAGGCTGGTCAGTATTTGTTGAAGCACCCTGGGTCCGCCTGTAGAGGCGCCGATCGCCACCACAGCGCCTGAAAGTCTCTTTCCGGAAGTAAACGCGAGAGGTTTGTCCGAGCCACGGGAATCGGGAAGGGGGGGATGGGGGAGCCTCTTTGCAACAGCCCTTATCTTGCCTATCAGCTCTTCGGCAATCCGTGTGATGTTGAGGGCTCCACTGCAGAGTTCTTTAGGCACAAAGTCGCATGCTCCAGCATTGAGCGCATCGAGTGTTACGGCTGCCCCCTCCTGCGTCGCTGCACTCAACATTATGACCGGCAAGGGCGATCGAGCCATGATAGCCTTGAGGGCTTCGAGCCCGTTCATGCGCGGCATCTCGATGTCCATTGTGACCACGTCAGGCTGCAGTGTTTCTACCTTCTCCAGTGCTTCCTCACCGTTTTGTGCCGTTCCGACAAGTTGGATAAGAGGGTCTTTGCCGAGGATACGTGAAATGATCCGCCGCATCAGGGGCGAATCATCAACCACGAGGACGCGTATCATCGTCCCCTGCCGTGACTTCTATCAGTCCCTTAGCACTGCTGAGTGAGTCATATACCAGAGACAGGAACCCGATCGGGTCGTCTACTGCGATTGTGTCGGTGGACTTATTGGCTGTCTCACAGAATTCCCGGTGACGCGCTGCGAAGTCATCGAAGCTCTGCAGATCTGTGTTCATATCGATGCGCTTGGCAAATTGATTGGCTAGGTAGGTTGCAAAAGCACTCTCCTTGTTTTGCGGAGCCGACACGGGAAAATGGTGATACCTCACTCCATCAGAAATGGCTGACGGCAGGTTCCACAACTCAAGCAGGAACGCACCCATTTCACCGTGGTCGATGGAAAAGACTGCTCGCTCCGCTTCTACTGTCGAGGTCTGCTTGGTCTTAATTAAAGAGAGCATCTCCTGCCATTCTTTCTTGAAGTAGCGGTACATAATGATTCTGCCGATATCGTGGAGGATACCGCTCACATAAATCTCATTGTGGTCGACCGGAGAAGCGGCGTGCGAGCCCAGCAATTTTGCCAGGCTTCCGCAGATAATTGCGTGAGTGATAAACAATTTGCGGTCAAACGTCGTATCGGCGCCCTGTATCATCGCAAGGAAAGGCATCTGAAGCACAATATAGCCGAGGTGCTCATAGCCTATGACGGCTATAGCTCTCTCTATAGTCGTGATGTTCCTGAAACTACGGGTGCCGAAATACGCCGTGTTTGCAACCCTCAACACCTCACCCGACATCGAGGGGTCCATATGGCGTGCCAGGTCCGAAGCAGAGCTCATGGGATCGTCTATTAGCACCAGGATTTCGCTGACTATTTTAGGGAAGGTCGGCAGGATCTCGATCTGGCGAAGCTTCTTTAGTATATGGTTCTGGTTGCCCATGGATCGCCCTACTTAGTTATCGCGCAACTACGGCTTCATCTTAACTCTTGTCAGGTATCGGGCGGGCGGGCTGGTTCTTGTTTGTTGGATTTGATAGGTAGCCTTCTGCCTCGGCTTCGGCGTTAATCTACTTCACCTTTTTCTTGAGATATGTCCTGAGGCTCAGGACCGCCTGTGAATGGATCTGCGATATCCTTGCCTCGGTGATGCCGAGTACCTCGGCGATCTCCTTCATATTCATGTCTTCATAGTAATAGAGGCTGAGAACCAGTCTCTGCTTCTCAGGAAGGCGATCGATCTCGCGTCCGAGCATCGACTCCAGCTCTCTCATCTCGGCGCACTTTTCGGGACTGGCGCCCTCCTCCATGACATACCTGATGATGCCGTCCCGGTCCATTCCCGATACCTCGGAAATATCTTCGATACTCAGGATGGACAGGCTTCCGAAGTCCTTGAGCATGATCAGGTAATCGTCAAGATCAACCTTCAGCTCTTCCGCTACTTCTTCCTCGCGCGGATACCGCCCCAGCTCCGTCTCTAGTTTGCGTATCACTTCCTCCAGCTTTTTCGCCTTTGTCCTGGCGCTTCTCGGAAACCAATCCCGTTTACGGAGCTCATCAATCATCGCCCCCCTGATCCTCAGGTAAGCGAACGTGTTCAGTTTTATTCCTCTGCTCGGATCAAATTTCTCCATGGCCTCCAGGAGGCCGAGCACGCCTGAGGAGATAAGATCTTCCGTTATACCGTCGTCGTCGAATCCCCTCGATACTTTGAAAGCCAGGTGTTTTATGATCGGAAGGAATTCCTCGATTGTCCTCTCGCGATCATCAACCGCCTGTTTCTTGTAGGCTCTCCTCAGCATACTTAAGCCACCAGCCTGTGACAGATCCGGGCCAAGGCCTTTGTCGCGTTTGTCTCCGGAAATGTTTCTGCCCAAAGCTTCTGTTTTTTCACCGCTATGTTAACGTTCTTGTCCACTGGGATATACCCTGCAAAGTCAAGGGAGATATTGAGGAATCTGTCTGTCACCAGAAGAATCTTCTTATACATGTCGAGCGCTTCCTTCTCGTCTCGTACCATATTCACAATGATCTGGAAGTCCCTGCGCCCCGTCTCTTTACTAAGTACTTTTATCGTGGCGTACGAATCCGTGAGGCTGGCGGGATCGGGCGTGATGATGACGAACACATCCTCGCTGATCGCATTGAAGTAGACCACGTTTGAAGAAATCCCCGCCGAAGTGTCCATGATAAGAAAATCATAATCAGGAATATCCTGAAAGGAGGACAGCAGTATATTCTTCTCTTCCATCGAGAGATTCGAGAACTCTGAAATACCCGAAGTAGCGGGTATGATTTTAATCCCGAAGGGACCCTCCACGATGATATCTTTCATGGACTTGGTGCCGTTGATCAAGTCTCTGATATTGAACCTCGGCACCATGCCAAGCATGATGTCAATATTTCCCAGAGCGAGATCTGCATCGAGTATGTACGTCGATTTTCGCATCGCACTCAGGAGGTAGGCCATGTTGGAGACGATCGAGGATTTCCCGACACCCCCCTTCCCGCTCGTGATCGCTATGGTTTTCTTTCTTCGTGCCTCCATACGTTCTCCTCTAAGACTAAGGTATAGAATGTCTCTTGATCGGGTACCACTATGTCCTTGATACCCATGCCTGTGGTCAGGAAATAAAGCGGTTTCCTGAGAGTTACCAGATGGGCAAAGAGATGGCCCAGCGACTTTTCCTCATCGAGTTTCGTGAAGATCAGGCCGGCCGCGTCCGTCCCGTTGAATTGGCCGCAGTAGTCCACGACTTTTTCGCTCCTCACCCATGAGGGGAAGAGCAGGAATTTTTTGCAGCCTTTCAACCTCCCAAGCACCTTCTTCTGCAGAAGCTCATTACCCGTAACATCGATGATCTTCTTGCGTGTCTCCCGCTCAATCAGAAAAGGGAGGTCTTCATCGTTTGCTGTGAAGTAAAAAGGTATGCCGGTACTCTCCGAGAAGAGCATCAGCTCATTGTAACGTTCTTTCCTCACAGGCTCATAGGCTATGATCGCTACCGGTACGCCCGCATCTGTGAAGCGCCTCGCCAGTTTCTTGGTCGTTTCAGTCTTGCCAGCGCCGCTGGGACCAAGCATGAGAATCGGCTCATTCGAGCTATCGATAGAGCTTACCGTTATCCGTTTTGCCAGCATTCTCTTCAAGAAATGGTTTACCTTACTCGAATCCTCGGCAAATTTTCCGGCCTCTGCATACACCTCTGACAGAAGAGCGAAAGCGAGTTTTGGGTCCAGGCCATTCTTCACCATTTTCTGGTAGAGGAGCTGCAGGGTTGGCGGAAAGGCGTCGACCCGATACCTTAACGTATCCGATTCGATTGAGCCCATGCGTTCGCTCAGGGACCTGACGGTCAACCCGATCTCTTCGATTCTCTTCATAACTTCGTTCACAGGAGCTTCCTGGGGTGTCAATTCTTCGTCGATTGCGATCAGGATCTCGTACCCTTTTCGACCAGGGTCGGTGCTCTCCTTTATGTCTATGATGATTGCATCCGGGCCGTACTCAGCCTTTATCCGCTTTATGCCCTCCTTGACGCTCTCGAAGAAGAGCCGCTTAACCTTCATGAGCTCTTATCACCCCCGCTGATTTGATTTTGATCTGTTGCGGGATTTCGTTATGGGATATGACCGCAATCCCCTGGATATAGCGTTCGAGGAGTTTACGCAGTCTCGGGCGCAAAATCGGATGCACAAGCATGACGGGTTGTATGTTCTGTATCATCATATTCTTAACCTCATTGCTGATCTTATCGATCATGCTCTGGGTGAATCCCAAATCCAGTGCAAGATATGTTCCTTGTTCTGATGTTTGGAGGCTGGAGATCAGTTTTTCCTCCAGGACCTTCTCGAAAATCAAGACGTTGAGCACGCCGTCGACAAGATAAGGCTTCAGGATACTCCTCGCCATGCGTTGCCGCACGAACTCGGTCAGCACCTCCGGGTCCCTCGTAGAAGAGGCGTGATCAGCGATGGTTTCGAGGATAGTCACTATATCCCGTATGGAAACCTGCTCCCGCAGCAGGTTCTGGAAAACCTTTTGTATCACACCGATATTGGCCCCGCCTTGCGTCAGTTCCTCGACTACTTTCTGGTGGGTTCCGGATACATTGTCAACGAGTTTCTGGGCCTCCTGCCGCGTCATCAGCTCATGCGCGTTGTTCCGCAGTATCTCTGTCAAATGTGTAGCAATCACCGTCGCATGATCGACAATGGTGAAGCCTTCAGATGTGCACCTGTCCCTGTCCTTCTCTTTGATCCAGGCGGCTTCTAGATTAAATACCGGCTCTCTGGTCGGAATGGCATCCGCTATCCTGTGATGCTCGTCAGCGCCCATTGCCAGCAGATGCCCGAGGAGCAGCTCGCCCTTCCCCATTTCGATACCTTTGAGAAAGATGGCATATTCCCCCGCCTTAAGTTGGAGGTTATCCCTCACCTTCATCGGTGGAACCACAATGCCCAGTTCTCCTGCAAGCTGCTTTCTGATGGCCTTGAGCTTCTCGAGCAGTTCACCACTCTGGTCGGTGTCTACAATCGGAATAAGCCCATAGCCGATCTCCACTTCAAGAATGTCAACAGGTTGGACCACTTCTGCCTTTTCCACCGCCTCCTGAGGCACCTCCGGGATCTGAAGAGCCTCCTCTTTCTGAGCTTTGGAAATAACATATCCGCCCCCGGCAGCCACTGATGCCAGGAGAAAGAAGGGCACGGCAGGTATGCCCGGGACCATGCCGATAGTCACCAGTATGACGGCCGCCAGTATCAGGGCTCTCGGTTGCATGGTGAGCTGTGTCATCACGTCGCTTCCAAGGTCCGACTCACCGGCTGCCCTGGTCACGATAATGCCGGCAGCTGTGGAGGTCAGCAATGCCGGTATCTGGCTGACGAGACCATCGCCGATCGTCAGCACGGTGTAGACTGAAAGCGCATCAAGTACAGGCATATCCTTCTGCACCACACCGATGATCAAACCTCCCAGGAGATTGACAAAAATGATTATGAGGCCCGCTACAGCGTCTCCGCGGACAAACTTGCTTGCGCCATCCATGGCCCCGTAGAAGTCTGCTTCCATCTCTATGCGGGCGCGCCTCTCCTTGGCCTGTCTGTCGTCGATAAGACCGGCATTCAAATCCGCATCTATACTCATCTGCTTGCCGGGCATCGCGTCTAGGGTGAATCTGGCTGCCACTTCCGCCACGCGTCCGGCGCCCTTTGTGATGACCACGAAGTTAATGATGATGAGGATCAAGAATACGATCGCTCCCACGACATAATTGCCGCCGATAATGAATGTGCCGAATGCCTTTATGATCCTTCCGGCAGCCTGCGACCCTTCGTCACCATGCAGGAGTATGAGTCTGGTGGAAGCGATGTTCAGGGAGAGCCTGAAAAGTGTCACTATCAGAAGAATCGAGGGAAATACCGAGAAATCGAGCGGACGATGCGTATACATGCCGAGAAGCAGGATCATCAGCGAAGTAGAGATGCTCAGCGAAATAAAAAGATCGATAAAAAAAGGATTGAGCGGAATGATCATGATGAGAATCACGACCACAACGCTCGTGGCAATGAGTAAATCGCTTTTTCCTCTCAGCCAGACAAGCGCGTTTTCCATCTAGAGACCGACCTTCTTCTTTCGCTTGTAGACCTGTGCAAGGAGCTCTGCGACGACGAGGTAGAATTTTTCGGGGATATAATCCCCGATTTTGACACCGTAGAAAATACCCCTGGCAAGGGGCTTATTCTCGACAATGGGGACGCCATGGAGGCGGGCGACGGCTTTTATCTTGTCAGCCACAAAGCCTGCGCCTTTGGCGACAACCTGAGGCGCGGGCATTTCCTTCACTGCATACTTGAGCGCGACGGCGTAGGTTGTAGGGTTTGTCACGACAACGTCAGCCTTCTTCGTATCCTCCAGCATGCGCCTGCGAGCGAATTCTCTCTGCAAGCTTCTGATTCGTGATCTGACAAGGGGATTCCCTTCCCGCTCCTTCATTTCCTCGGTCACTTCCTGCTTGGTCATCCTCATATTTCTCATGAACTGCCACCTCTGGAAGAGGTAGTCAACACCGGCAAGGAACATGAATATGATGCCAAGCTTCCAGGCCAGCCTGAATCCCGTCTGCCCCAGGTAGCCGACAGTGAACTTCACATCCTTTTGCACGAGAGAGAGGATCACAGGGAACTCGTCTCTTATAATGGAATAGCTGATATACGTAAGGATCAGGATCTTCAGCATGGCCTTCAATACTTCCTGCAGAGACCTGAGGCTGAAGAATCTGCCTATGCCTGCTATGGGGTTGAGCATCTCAAGCTTGAAATTGAGGGCCTGCGTGCTCCATACAAAGCCCACCTGCGCCACGGTTCCCGCGATGCTCAGAAACGTTACGAGGCCGAAAATGGGCAGGACCAGAGCCAGCCATCTGAAAATACCGGATGAAAGGATCCCGTGGATACTCATCAGCGACACGTCCGTGTTCATGGTCTGAACGGACGTTACGTACGATTTGAAGGCCTCCTGGAATATGTGCGACATGGTGAAATAAAGAAAGATTGCCGAAAAAAGTATAATCAGGCAGGAGCCCAATTCCGCCGACCTGATGACCTGCCCTTTGTTCCTCGCTTCGTCGAGCTTCTTGTCAGTAGGTTTTTCGCTTTTTTCCTGGAAGCTTTCAGCCATAGCTATCGCATAGCCCTCAGCACTTTAAGAAATTCCGTATCGATCCCTTTGAACAATGTTCCAAGTGCAGGAGCCAGGAAGGAAAGCATGAGGGAGAGTATGGTGAGCGACACAAAGATCTTTACCGGAAGTCCCTCGACAAAGATGTTCATAGTCGGAATCATCCGCGACAGAAGGCCCAACGAGAGTTCTATAAGGAAGAGGGCCACGACCAAAGGTGCGCCGAACTTGAGGCCCAGGCTGAAAATCCTGCCGCTCGCCGTGGTAAAATAGTTGAAAAGACCGCTGGTAACGGCGGCGCTTCCCAGGGGCAATTCCTTGAAACTGGCGTAGATGCCTCGTACCACAATGTGGTGCGCGTCCACCGCAAAAAAGATCATGAGGCTGAGCATGTACAGGAACTCCTCAAGTATTGACGACTGACCTGAGGAAATAGGATCGACCATTCGCGCAAAGCCGAATCCTGTCTGGAAGCCGACTATCTCACCGGTGGCCTGAATTATTGCAAAGAGAAGACGGACTGCAAAACCTATGGAGAGGCCGATCAGCACCTCCCTCAGAATCGCAAGCAACACGACATAGCCGTCGCTTGCAATTTCGGCAGGATAGGAGACCGCTCCCACCAGAAGGAATGACACCAGAAGAGAAAAGGTCACCTTGAAGACAATCGAGAGGCTGCGCACGGAAAAAACGGGCAGAAGCCAGAGTATCGCCAGCACTCTGAAAAAGATCAGTATAAATTTCGGGACGTCAGTGATCATTCGAACCTACCGCACATAAGTGGAGAAGTTCGAAAACAGGGTGACCGTGTAGGTTACAATGTTGTTGAGCATCCACGGAAAGAGCAATACGAGAACAAGAACCACAGCGAGTATCTTGGGCACAAACGTAAGGGTTACCTCGTGTATCTGCGTAGCCGACTGCACAATACTGACCAGAAGCCCCACGATCATCGCAGCCAGCAGCAACGGGGACATGATCAGCATTCCCATTTTCAATGACCCTCTAAAAATTTCTAGGACAAGCTCCTGGCTCATAACAACTCTCTAGGTTGAAATACCAAATTCCAATTCCGAAATCCTAAACAAATTCCAATGTTCAAAATTCCCATACGAAAACTGCCCGGGTGCGCAAATGCGTTTGGAACATTCGGCATTTGATAATTGTTTGAAATTTCGTACTCAGGATTCAGGATTTGAAATGCAATCATCCAATCTCCTACATAAATCCCTTCACTAGCGAGCCGACGAGCAGATTCCAGCCGTCGACCAAAACAAAGAGCATGAGCTTGAACGGCAGCGATATGAAAATAGGAGGCAGCATCATCATGCCGGTGGAGAGAAGCACGCTTGCCACCACCATGTCGATTATCAGGAAAGGTACGTAGAGTAGAAAACCTATCTGAAAGGCTCTCTTGAGCTCGCTTATCGCAAATGCCGGCACGAGCACGCGGAAGGGGATATCGCCCTCGTTCTTAGGACGCGCAAGACCGGCCATGTTCGCAAACAACGCAACGTCTTTTTCTTTGGCAAACTTGAACATGAACGTCCCCATTTCCTTGGATGATTTGTCAATGAAATCGTCATACGCAATCTTATTGCTCATGTACGGCGAAAGAGCGTTCACATGAATCCTTTCAAAGGTGGGTCCCATAATAAAGAAAGTCAGAAAGAGCGATAACCCTACGATCACCTGTGTAGGAGGAAGCGTCGGTGTTCCGATCGCCTGTCTCAGAAAGGACAACACTATGACGATGCGCGTAAACGAGGTCATCAGGAGCAGGATCGCCGGTGCAAAGCTCAGGACGGTAAAGATCAGGGCGAGATTGACGAGATTCTTGTTACCCTCCCCCCCGCTGAACATGCTTATCAGATCAACTTTTGCAGGAGTCTTCTCAGCCGTCGCCGTCTTTGCGCCGGCCGATCCAGGAAAAAAAGCAACAGAAGGCAACAGGAGAAGAAGCATCAAAGAAATCGCGAGAAGCCTCATTGCGGCGTCTCCTCCTTTTTCAACCGGGCAAGCAGCGAGATGGTGTCCTGCCCCACACCCAGTACCAGCAGTTGGTCTCTGACCTCCACCACAGAGATGAACTTCTTATAACCGAGAGGTATGGTCTCAATTCTTCTGAGTCCGCAACCCGTAGCTTTAGAATTCCAGCTCCCCTTGTATTTTCCCATCACCTTGTAAAGAGCACCGAGACATCCCAGCAATCCCAGCAGTACCAGGATCACCTTTATGAACTCGGCGTACATGCCTTCAATCATACCAGCTTCTGAACCCTCTCTGAGGGCGCTGCAATCTTATTTACCCGAACGCCTAATCTCTCATTAACGACGACCACTTCGCCTTTCCCCAGCAGCTTGCCGTTGACGAATATGTCTACAGATTCACCCGCTGCCTTTTTCAATTCAACGATGGAGCCTTTGTTCAACATAAGAAGTTCTCCGATCGTCATTTTGGTGCGACCTATTTCGACAGATATATCGATCGGCACATCCAGCAGGCTGTCGAGGTTGAGCGCGGCGCCCCCTGCCTCGGTTGTGTTCTGAGGCTCTTCCACCAGTTTTTCCATTCTTCCTCCCTACCTTATAATCTGCTCAACTTTTATCGCTTTGTTCCCTTTAAAGAGGCCGAGTTTACCGCTGAGCCGTGCCCGGTTGTCTATCTCCAGGTGCAAGGGATCATTTACATGACGATCAACCAGGATCAGGCTTCCTTCCTTGAGGCTTACAAATTCGTGAAGAGACATCCGCCTCCGCCCGAGGGTTGCCGTCAGCTCTATAGGAACTTTCATCAGCCTGTTCTTGAGTTGTTTTTCCCAGCGTTGCTTAATCTCCCTATCCTCCCGTGAAGGAGCCAGAACAAGAATATTCTTTATAGGCTCAAGAATCGAGTAGGGTACACAGACCTTCATCCAGCTGGTCATATCATCCACGGCAACCGAGAACTCGCAGAGGCTGACCACCTCCTCAGGCGCTATGGCGGTAACGTAATTCGGGTTCATTTCTGATCGGGAATACTTGCAGCGCAGGTCGTAGACATTCGACCAGGCTTTCTCCATCTCCGCGAGCACGACCTCCAGGAGCTTCTTTACCACCTTCAACTCGATCCTGGTGAATTCCCTTCCCTCAATCTTCGGAGCCGACAGACGAGAGCCCCCAAAAATGGTTTCCAGCACTGAAAAGATAAGCTTCGCATCGAAGATGAGGACGAGAAATCCTTTAAGGTTCTCCGAAGTAACAAGGTTCATATTCGTCGGCACTGGAAGATTCTTGGTCAGCTCTTTGTACTCAGTATTTTGAACCTTACTAGCATTTACCTCCACTGCCCGCTCGATGAACAGGCTCAAGGCAGAGGTGAGGGATTTGCCGAATTTTTCATATATAAACTGGAGCGTAGGTAGTTCCTCTTTCTTGCTTCGCGCCATGCTTGAGAAATCAAACGGGCGTACATCCTCCTCTGGCGCCACTGCCGTCTGTTCCGCCTCGGTTGCCACATCCCCGTCGGCAATGCCCTTCAACAGAGCGTCTATCTCGTCCTGACTTAGTAGCTGACTCACTGCCGCACCCTATGGAATTATGATGTCAGTAATGTAGACGGACTCCAGATCCTCTTTCTCCTTGAACACTTCTTTCAGGCCGTTCTGCAATTCTATTTTGATCGAATTTCGTTTGCTTATATCGATGAGTTCCTCGGCGCTTTTGCCGCTGAGGACCATCAAGGCCTTATCTCTGAGCACAGGCACTATCTTTTTGGCCTCTTCAAAGGCTTTCGGGTTCTGCAGGCTCAGCGCGAGGGAAACCTTTGCAAACCTGGAACTATTTCCTGCCAGATTGAAAATGAAGGGGTCGAGCGTCAGGATAGGCCCGTCCGGGCTCGCTTTCTTTGCCTCGACCGCAGCCGCCTTCTTTGTCAGCGAGCGGCCTGCGCTGCTGTGCGCCAGGAGGCGCTCGAGAATCTGGTCGCCAAAAAAGAAATAGGTTCCGGCACTGCCCCCGAGAAGCAACACCACCAGAAGGAGCAGCACAAGAATGAGTTTCGATCTCTTCTTGGGAGGAGCTTCCTCCCGCCCAGCGGCCGATTTCTCTTCCCGGTTTCCGTTTACCTTATCTTCTCTTTCCTTTTCATCCTTTTCCTTGGCCATGCGTCTCTCCTTCAGCTTCTGGATGAGCAATATGTATGCCAGATAGGGAAGGATGTGTCGAAACGTTCAGAGGCAGGCGGTTCTAGGAGAAAGAGCGGGAAGGGGCGGCCTGGATGCCATTCCGTGGCTGCCCCTGTGCGTTACAGCTACTGCTTTCTCTGTCATTTCATTGACAGAGAAAGGGACTCAAAAAAAGCTCCCCGTTATGGGGAACTCTTGATGTTCATCAATTCCTGCAGCATCGCGTCTGTCGTGGTAATGACTTTCGAATCTGCCTGGTAACCGCGTTCCGTTGTGATCATCTTGACGAACTCGGTGGCCAGATCCACGTTTGATTGTTCGAGAGAGTTAGGGTTGATATTCCCCAGAGAGCCAACTCCGGGGGCGTTCGTATACGCGATGCCAGATTTATAGGTTTGCGTGTAGAGGTTCCCTCCGTCGCGCTGCAGACCCCAAGGGTTGTAGAAGTTCGCCAGGCTGATCTGGTAGAGGCTGAGCACCTGTCCGTTGGAGTAGTGGCCCGAGATGACCCCATCGGTGTTTACGGTCACGTTCGTCAGCTCACCGGGCGCGTACCCGTCCTGCGTCTGAAAATTAGTGGTTGACGCGAGAGGGTACTGCGTCGATGCGCCGCCTCCCGATTTCGCACCCAGCACTAGGTCTATGCTTTGATTGGGCTCCGCACCGCCGCCGAAGTTAAAGATGATTGACTGCGGGTCGCCGCCGGAGACAAGGACGCCATTATTGTTGAACCTCAGGTAGCCCCACTTCGAAAGCGTGTCTGTTCCATCCGCCTCCGCATACCACTCCCACACGTTTGTCTGGACGCCGGCCGCAATCTCCTGCCAGCCCTTCCTGTAATAGACGGTTACTGTGTGTGGCTGCCCGAGCGAGTCATAGGTAGTGATGGAACTGCTGTAATTCGACGTGGTTGACTGATTGTTTGTGGCGCTCACGTTGGCCGGCTGAAAACCGGTCACATCAAACTGGGATGTTCCGGCA